>JAGBIR010000025.1 GCA_017934845.1 Alistipes sp.
CATTTCCCCGAAAAGATGTGCAAATATAGTCACTATTTTATTAACTGCAAAATTTTTCGCAGAAAAAGTGATATAATTGATTCTTATTGCAGCCTAAACACCCCTACATCAGCAACATCAGTACCAGCTGGGCGATGATGACGCGGGCAAACATCGACAGCGGATATACCGTAGCATACGACACCGAGGCGTACTCGCCCGGAATGGTATCGTTGGCATAATTCAGTGCCATCGGGTTAGCCATCGAGCCGCACAACATACCGCACGTCGATCCAAAATCGACCTTAAAGCAACGCATAGCAATAATGCCGACAATCAGAATTGGCACAATCGTAATCAGAAATCCCATACCAATCCACATCAAACCCGTCGAGCTAAATGCCGTCTCGAAGAGTGAGCCACCCGAACTTAAACCCAAGCAGGCCAAATACAACGACAGTCCAAATGCGCGCAGCATAAGGTTTGCACTACGCGTAGCATAGGTAATAAGGTGCAGGCGCGGGCCATAGGTACCAATCAATATACCGACGATAATCGGGCCGCCCGCCAATCCCAATTTCACGGGAGCCGTTATGCCGGGCAGAGTCAATGGCAAAGCACCCAAGACAAGTCCCAGGACAATACCTATATATATTGATGTCAAGTTAGGCTCGTTCAGCTCCTTCTCGGCATTTCCCAACACCTTCTCGACCTTCATCACAGCGCGCTCGCCGCCCACCACGACAACGCAGTCGCCCATTTGCAACACCAAGTCGGGTGTTGCCAGCAGAGCTACGCCGCTTCGATATATACGGCTGATATTTATACCATAGCTGTTACGCAAGCGCAACGAGCCGAGATGACGGCCATTGATTTCAGGGCGTGTAATGATAATCTGGCGCGATACGAGCTGACTATCCAACGCATTCCAATCGACGTTATCACGATTCCAGTCGATGCTCTCGCGATGGCCAATCATAGCCTCAACGCTATCGATATCCTTACGCGACGTAACGACCAACACGCGATCACCCTCCTGAAGCGTAGTATCGTTCGAGGGGAGCAGCACCTTACCATCACGCCACAGACGCGAAATGACGAACGGAACGTGAATTAACTCGGCTATGGTATGCAAATCGCGGCCGAAGACACCGGGATTCTGCACACACAACGTGGCGATAAAGGTATTGTTGATATGCTCCTCGTTGGCCGATGCTATATCACTCTTACGCACCCACAGACGATTCATCAGCAAAATAGCGATAATAACGCCCACAACGCCCAGCGGATAGGTCACCGCACAGCTCAATGCAGGAGCGGTAGTCTCAAGGCCGAGTTGTGAGAGCGTCTGCTGTGAAGCTCCCAGCGCAGGGGTATTGGTAGTAGCTCCGCACAACACGCCTATCATATCGGGCAGCGGAATATCCAGACCGAAGCTAAATGCTACAGCCATAACGGTACCCAGCGCGATGACGGCCAAGCCGAGCATATTGAGTCGCATTCCACCCGAGCGGAACGAGCTCATAAAGCCAGGGCCAACCTGAACGCCAAGTGAATAGACAAACAGTACAAGGCCAAAGCTCTCGGCAAATTTCAACATTTCGGGATCAATCGAAAGTCCGAAATGTCCCGCCACAATGCCGGCAAAAAAGACAAATGTCACACCCAGCGAGATACCCCAAATTTTAACCTTGCCGAAGAAGAGTCCAACGGCACAGATCATTGAGATTACGACCACCGCCTGCAGGGCCGAATGGGTATGGAACAGAGTCTCAAACATCTTTACACTAAATTATATCACTTTTTCCGTTTATCGAAGATCCATCTCCTCCAAGAGGTAGCCTGCGCCACCCACGCGGTCGATTACGAACAACACAAAGCGGATATCGACCGAAATGTTGCGGCAAATCGAGGGATCGAACTCAATGTCGCTCATCGTTGAACGCCAAGTGCGGTCAAAATTGATACCAATCAACTCGCCCTTGCCGTTGATAACGGGAGAGCCAGAGTTACCGCCAGACGTATGGTTTGTAGCAATGAACGCCACAGGAACTGTATAGCGGCCATTAACCTTCTCGCCCCAACGGCCATAATCCTTTGCGGCATAGATGTCGCGCAACACCTGCGGGATATTATAGTCGTAGATATTGGGGTTATCCTTCTCGATAATACCATCGAGCGTAGATACAGGATTGTGATACTCGCCATCGGCATACTCATAACCGGCAACCGAACCGTAAGCCACACGCAACGTGAAGTTTGCATCGGGATAGAAAGCACGCTCCTTGTCCCACTCGCGCAGAGCCTTCATAAAGGTGCGATACCAACGCTCGACCTCGGGCGCATTGCTCATATTGCGATACATTTTCTTGTCGAAAGTGAAAATTTCAAACAGGCGCATAGCGGGATCGGTCTCCATCTGCTCCTTGGTTGCAGCTGCGGCCTTCTCGAACGATGTTGCATGTGAATTATCGTAGATGTAATCGACATAAGCATCTACCGTTCCGCCATACTTACCAATCTCTGCACGCAACGCCGCAGGATACTTCTCCGCAGGGCAATAACGCTCGAAGCCCTTCAATACGGCCTTCGCCAAAGCGCGATCGACATCGACATTATAGCTTACATACAACTTTTTGAAGTTTTCGGGAAGGTTGTCATAACGCATCTTTGCCGTATGCAGCACGTTAGCCATAGCGCAGAGCTCGATAGTCTTACCCGTCTCGGCATACAACTCGCCCATATAATACCACTCGCGCACCACGTTATATGCCGCGTGCATAGAGTCCAGCAGATGAGCATACTCGGGTTTATCGGCAGCCCACGCAGCAAACTCCTTTTCGTAAGCGCGTTTCTTCTCGATAGTACCCAAACGCTTGATACCCAAAGCCTCGCCCTGCCACTTCTTCCAAGCATTAGCAATGCCGGCATGCTTGGCAGCATACTGGATACGGATGGCGGGATCCTGCTCCTGCGCAGCCGAGATAATATCCAGACGCTCGGTACGCAACGCAATCTTCATAGGATTCGACACCTCGGCAACATACTCCACAGCGTCGGAAATCACATACTCCTGAGTATTTGCAGGGTAGCCATAAATCATAGTAAAGTCGCCCTCCTTTACACCCTTTGTCGAGATACGCAGATGGCGCGCAGGGCGGTAGGGCTGATTCTCCTTCGAATATTTTGCGGGCTTATTATCCTTGCCGGCATAGACGCGGAAGATTGAGAAATCACCCGTATGACGAGGCCAGATCCAGTTATCGGTATCGCCACCGAACTTACCGATAGATGAGGGCGGCGCAGCCACCAAACGTACATCGGTGAAGATCTCATATACGAACAGGAATTGCTGATTACCATAATACATCTGCTCAATCGAAGCCGAATAGCCCTCGTCGATAGCCTGCTTCTTAATCTCATCGAAGCTCTCGCCGGCAGCCACTCGTGCGGTAACATCCTCCATACGCACCAGACGACGCACCGACAAGCCCTCGCAAGGCAGCTCCTCCTCGCGTGACATTGCCCAGAAGCCATCGGTCAGATAGTCGTGCTCAACGGCCGAAAGTTTCTGAATAGCACCATAACCACAATGGTGGTTGGTCAAAAGCAGACCCTGATCCGAGACATACTCGCCCGTACATCCACTGCCAAACAGCACCACAGCATCCTTCATCGACGCCTTATTTACAGAATAGATATCCTCGGCCGAGAGCTTGAAGCCCTTCTGGCGCATATCATTAATGCGAGAGCCGATAAGACTCGGCAACCACATACCCTCGTCGGCACGTACGCCCGCAAAGGTGAAACAGAGTACGATTGCAAGTATAAGTTTCTTCATAATAAGAGTATTTTATATTTATTTAGCCACAAAAATAGGTAAAAAGTCATAAATTGCCTATATTTGTGAATATTAAAACCCGTAAAATTTATAATATTTACCAATATGACAAGAAAACTACTCCTTTTTGCAGCCTCGATAGCTATCGTGCTCTCGTCTTGTTGCGCTCCAAAGCCTGTGAAGAATGATCTTCGCGCACCGGCTTATCCGCTCATTACAATCGACCCATACACCAGCGCGTGGGCTACGACCGACAACCTCTATGATGATCAGGTTAAGCATTGGACCGGTCGCAACTTCCCATTGCTGGGTACGCTGCGCGTTGATGGTCAGCTCTACCGTTTTATGGGTTTGGAGGAGGCTCCTATGCACGCTGTTGCGCCAATCTCGTATGAGCAGAATTGGGAGGGTGCCTATACCCTCGATGAGCCTAAAGAGGGTTGGGAGAAGCCCGACTTCAACGACCGCAAATGGAAGCGTGGCGAAGCATCTTTCGGCACGAGCAATCAGCCCCACCTGCGTACAACATGGCGTACAGAGCATATTTGGGTACGTCGCCAGATTGAGGTTGACCCCGCGTTGTTGAAGGGTGGCACACTGTTCGTAAAATACTCTCACGACGACGATTGCCAGATATATTTCAATGGTCACAAGGTCGTTTCAACTCCTTTTGAGTCGAAGTTCGACAAATGGGCCGAGATTCCTGCCGAGGTAGCAGCTACGGCCGCCGATGGTAAGATTGTGCTTGCTGCTCATTGCCACAACCCGCAAGGCCGAGCATTGCTCGACATGGGACTTTATCGTCGCAATACGGGCGATAATATGATGGAGCAGACTGCCGTACAGACTGCCGTAGATGTGCAGGCCACACGCACCATCTACGACTTCACTTGCGGTGCGGTTGACCTTCGTTTGACCTTTACGGCACCTCTCTTACTGGATAATCCCGAGTTGATTTCTCGCCCCGTAAACTACATTTCGTATGAGGTTAAGTCCAACGACGGCGCAAATCACGATGTTGCAATCTATTTCGAGGCTACACCCGATTGGGCGCGCAATACCCCCGACCAGAAGTGCATCAGTTCAAGCTACGACGATCACACCTTCTGCTACGCCAAGACAGGTACCGAGACTCAGGATATTCTTGGCCGCAAGGGCGATAACGTTCGTATCGACTGGGGCTACTTCCTGATGGCAGGAAATAAGGCTACGCACAAGGCATCGGTTGGCGACAAGCTCACGATGCGTCGCGAGTTTGCCGATCGTGGTATGGTCGAGGGCAAGAGCGAGGGTGACTTCCTTGCCGTTAGCTCTAACATCGGCACAGTTGGCGCAGATGCCAAAGAGGATTACATTATGCTGGGCTACGACGATATATACTCAATCCGCTACTTCGAGGAGGATATGCGCCCCTATTGGAATCGTTCGGGCAAGAGTAATATAGAGAAGCAGTTTGCCGCTGCGGCCGAGGATTACGAGAAGTTAATGAAGCGTTGCGAGAAGTTTGATGCAAAACTGATGAAGGAGACAACAGAGGCCGGCGGTAAGGAGTATGCCGAGCTATGCGCCTTGGCTTATCGTCAGGCTATTGCGGCTCACAAGCTCATCGAGACACCGAGTGGCGAGTTGGCATTCCTCTCGAAGGAGTGCTTCAGCAATGGCTCTATCGGTACGGTCGATGTAACCTACCCATCGGCTCCTATGTTCCTCTACTACAATCCCGAATTTGCCAAGGCATTGATTAACTTCATATTCTACTATGCCGAGAGTGGTAAGTGGACAAAGCCCTACCCCGCTCACGACGTAGGTACATACCCCTGGGCCAATGGCCAGACCTATGGTGGCGATATGCCCTTGGAGGAGAGTGGAAATATGGTTATCCTTACGGGCGCAATCTGCAAGATTGAGAACTCTGCGGAGTATGCCGAGAAACATTGGGGCGCACTTACCACTTGGACTAACTACTTGGTAGAGAATGGTCTTGACCCCGAAAATCAGCTCTGCACCGACGACTTTGCTGGTCACTGGGCACGCAACGCCAACCTCTCGATTAAGTCAATCGTAGGCATTGCCGCTTATGCCGATATGGCACGTATGGCAGGCAAGACAGCGGTTGCCGACGAGTATGAGGCAAAGGCTCGCGAGATGGCAGCAAAGTGGAAGAAAATGGCAGCACAGGGCGACCACTACCGCCTAACGTTCAACGAGGGTGACACTTGGAGTATGAAGTACAACCTTGTATGGGATAAGATGTTGGGCTACAACGTATTCGATGCCGACATTGCTCCTACCGAGGTTGCATACTACCTCACAAAGCAGAATGAGTATGGTCTGCCTCTCGATTGCCGTCGCGCTTACACCAAGGCCGACTGGATTGTCTGGTGCGCTACAATGGCCGATAGTCAGGAGGATTTCCAGGCATTCATCACTCCGTTGCATAAGTTTATGAACGAGACCGTTGATCGCATCCCGATGACCGACTGGTATCACACCAACACCAAGCACCACGTTGGTTTCCGTGCGCGTTCGGTTGTAGGTGGCTACTACATTAAATTACTCTCGGAGTCGATGAAATAGTCTTCGACCAACAGCAAAAGCAGAGGGAGTCCAATTCGTTTGGACACCCTCTGCTATTAGTATAAATCGTATAACAAGAGTCTATTTCTTCGTCTGCTTCGCACGATTGGTGTAAAGGAATCGACGAATCTTGCTCGTTGGAGTCTTTTCGAAAGCCTGTTCCTCCTCAACCACTTCCGAAATCTTCGAGAAGCGATTAACCTTCGAATTTACATACTTTACAATCTCCTTCTTTAATTCATCCATACGCTTATCCCACTCATCGACCTTCTTGTGCCACTCGTCACGCGTGATCTCCCACTTTGCCATAAACTCGTCCTTCAGACGCTCGATAGCATCGGTATCGAAATGAACCAAAGCAACCAGCTGGCCATCCTGCTCGGTAACAACCGACTCCGATACATAGACGTGGGAGTTAAGCACCGACTCAATCTCCTCGGGATAGATATTCTCGCCGCTCGGGCCGAGAATCATATTCTTCAAGCGACCCTTGATGAAGATGTAGCCATCCTCGTCGATATAACCCAAGTCGCCCGTACGGAACCATCCATCCTCGGTAAAGACCTCGGCTGTAGCCTCGGGATTCTTGTAATAGCCCTGCATAACCGACGGACTGCTAACGACAATCTCGCCCTGCTTTGTATCGGGGTTGATATTATCCAGACGCACCTTCACGCCCTCCATCTGCGGACCCGTTGAACCAAGTTTTACAGCGGGAGAGATCTGACCTGCAACCAACGGAGCAGTCTCGGTAAGGCCATAACCGATAGCATAAGGGAACTTTGCCTCGATAAGGAACTGCTCTACCTGCTCGTCGAGCTTCGCACCGCCAATAAACAAGCGCACCTGTCCACCAAAAGCCTTCATCAGCTTCTTACCCGCCACGCGATGCAGATAACGACGAATGAAACCTACGCCATACAACGTACGCAAAAAGGCGTTCGAAGTAAACTTTCCATAAATCTGGCTACGGAAGACCTTCTCGATAATAAGCGGCACGATCAAAAATGCCGTTGGGCGTACTCGCTTCAGTGCCGGCAACAAGACCGACGCCGTAGGCGGCTTCTCCAAATATGTTGTACTTGCACCCGTCGCAAAGACGTAGAGCATACCAAGCGAACACTCGTAGGTATGCGATAGAGGCAAAACCGACAGCATACCATCCGCAGGTCCAATAGGATAGAGGTTGTAAATCATATTTATCTGCTGCGCCAGATTGCTATGGGTAAGCATCACTCCCTTGGGGGTTGATGTCGTTCCCGACGTATAGATAATAGCTGCCAAATCCTCGGGCTTTGGAGTCTGCTTCTTACCTTGAGCCTTAACGGTTTGCGAAATCACACCCAGATTCTTTGTGCGAATAACAATATTCAGGCTATCGACGCTCTCCTTCGATAATTTGGTAAAGAGTTTGTCGGATACCATCAACGCTTTAGCCTCGGAATGGGCAAGCAACAGATCCAGCTCCTTACCTGTAAAGTCGGGAAGGATAGGCACTGCAACCATACCTGCCGACACAATAGCAAGATAGCTGATACCCCAATTGGGCATATTGCTACTCAAAATAGCAACCTTATCTCCTGCATTTAATCCGGCACCAAGCAACAGCTCCTGAATCTCGCTTACGCGCTTACCTACCTCGGCGTAGGTGACACTCTCGCCACCCAACATTGCGAATGCTGTTTTGTTTGGGAAATTCTCTATGCTTGTATGAAGAAGTTCATACAGTGTATTCAATGCTTTCATCAATCTTTTTGTAAATTTGCATTATATTTGGGACAAAGCTACGAAAAATAGTGGATTTTTCCTATTTTTATATGAAAATTTCCAATATGAAGGCAGAATTCATAAAACAGAAGGCCCTTGACGCGGGTTTCGACCTATGCGGTATCACGCCGGCACACCATCTTAAAGAGGGCGAGGAGCGCTTCCAGCAGTGGCTTCAGAGTGGTTATGGAGCATCGTTGGAGTATCTCTATCGCAACTGCGACAAACGCTTCGATTCAAGGCTATTGGTCGAGGGGGCAAAGAGCGTCGTTGTCTGTGCCGTAAGCTACAAAAGCACTCTTGAGGAGGATTACTACCAAAATTGCCGCACAAAAG
>JAGBIR010000026.1 GCA_017934845.1 Alistipes sp.
CACTACGCCTCTTACCAATGACGCCTGCCCAAAAGCTGCAGTAGCATCAAATGTAAAAATAGCTACTACTAAAGCAAATAGATAAAAAAGTCTTTTCATAGTACTAAATTTTAGAAGTTAGTTTACTCAACATTCTCCCATCGTCTATGATAATTCATCAGCATATCATAGGGAGTTTCTCGTTGAATATAATTTTCAGTCATCTGTGTAAGCCACACATTAACGATTGTTTGATAACTACCATCATAATAATATGGTTTAAAAATAGGCGCAGTGGATATATAATAACCGGGCATCATCACCTCTACGCTATAATATCGCGCATTCACTGCAACCTCAAATACCCCCAATTCATCTGTTTTGGTTAATCCAATGACCGAATCAGTAGTTCGATAATAAATTACTACTGTAGCACCCATCACGGGCTCGCCATCAACTGCATCCACCACTACACCTCTTACCAATGACGCCTGCCCAAAAGCTGCAGTAGCATCAAATGTAAAAATAGCTACTACTAAAGCAAATAGATAAAAAAGTCTTTTCATAGCATATAATTTTATGGTTAGTTTTTCACAAAAAGCGAATCCCCCCACCGCTTGTCACAAAGTTACAAATTAAAAAGAGAAAAAAGAATAAAATCATAAAAAATCGTTGGAAGATTGGCGATTATCTCAAATAAATTGTAACTTTGCTATCATTTTACAACCAAGATGAACAGAGAGGAGCAATTATCGCGCTTGAAAGATAGCGAAAAAGTGTGGGACGTAGTCGTCATTGGCGGCGGCGCAACAGGTCTGGGATGCGCTGTCGATGCCGCATCGCGCGGTTATAGTGTCGTATTGTTGGAGAGAGAGGATTTCGCAAAATGTACGTCGAGCCGCTCCACAAAGCTTGTTCACGGCGGTGTGCGCTACCTCCAGAAGCTGGAAGTTGACCTCGTGAGAGAGGCTCTCCACGAGCGTGGCATTATGAAGCGCAACGCGCCCCATTTGGTTAAGGATCAGTCGTTTGTAATCTCAAATTATAGTCATTGGGATAATCTGCTCTACTTCTGTGGATTGCTCTTTTATGACATCTTGTCGTTCGGCTTCGGCTATGGTCGTTCACGATTTATTTCGGCCGAGAAAGTTATGCGCTACATCCCAACATCGCAACGCGAGGGACTGAAGGGTGGCGTGGTGTATCACGACGGCCAGTTTGACGACTCGCGAATGGCAATCAACCTCGCCCAAACAGCCATCGAGCAGGGTGCCGTAGCAGTGAATTACACTTCGGCAGAGAAGATTATGCACGACAACGCTGGCAAGATATGTGGAGTCGTTGCTCGCGATGTTTTGGGCGACACAACTTACAATTTGAAAGCACGATGCGTAATTAACGCCGCCGGAATCTTTGTTGACGAGGTTATGCGGATGGACAATGCAACCCACACGCGCAGTATCGTGCCGAGCCAAGGTACCCACATCGTGCTGGATAAAAAATTCCTCCAGAGCGACTACGCCATAATGGTTCCCAAGACCTCCGACGGTCGCGTTCTGTTTGCTGTGCCGTGGCACGACAAGGTTGTAGTCGGCACAACCGACATCGAACGCGAGGAGAGCCAAAGCGAACCCAAACCCCTCGACGAAGAGATCGACTTTATACTCTCAACGGCAGGCCACTATATGAATCCGGCACCTACGCGCGCCGACATACTCTCGGTATTTGCAGGTCAGCGACCGCTGGCAGCACCCAAGAAGAGCGGCAAAAGCTCGAAGGAGGTGTCGCGCAGCCATAAGATTATCGTGTCGGAGAATAACCTCATAACCATCACGGGCGGCAAGTGGACATCCTATCGCCTTATGGCCGAAGACACCATCGACCGAGCTATAGCCAAAGGACTGATTGAGAGGCGCAAATGCCGTACGCGCAGTCTTAAGATTCACGGCTGGCGACCAGCACCCAACCTGCAGGACCATCTCTATGTTTATGGTAGCGACCAAGATGCCATTCGCGCACTTATGGCCGAACAACCCGCTTTGGCCGAACCTTTGAGCGCGAAGTATGGCTATACGACAGCAGAGGTTGTGTGGGCCGTAAGGGAGGAGATGGCACAGACGGTCGAGGATGTGCTGGCACGTCGCGTGCGACTGCTCTTCATAGATGCCCGCGAGGCTCGTCAGGCAGCACGTCGCGTGGCCGAGATAATCGCCGCAGAGCGCGGGCACGACGCGGAGTGGATCGAGGCACAAGTGGCATCGTTCTGCGCCGTAGCCGATAATTATATTGTTTAGGAATCTGATTTTCGGGGCATTATTACCCTGTTTTTCTGAATATACTCCCACTTTGCCGGTGGGAGTTTTTTTTGTTATAATGGGGCTCGAACGGCTTTAGCCGTCGCGAGTGATAAATACTCTCTGCTGCCATACCCCCTCCCCTTCGGGACTCCCCCTATCTTAAGGGGAGAATTTTTCTTCAACACCAAATTCCACACGCAAAATATTATTACTGCTATTTCCGCTATATTATTATAGTTGGGGATGGCGGCTTGCACACATACGCATAGACACAAAAAAAACGCTTGGGATTTCCAAGCGTTTTCTGCATTTAAGGGTGGAAGATGGGGCTCGAACGACTTTAGCCGTCGCGAGGATTCCTTTGAAAATCTAATATAACTTTATCCTCGCAACCCTCCACTTAATATATCCACTTACAACCTTTTTGCAGATGTCGCCGATGGCGATTTTTTGTTTGTATTAAGCGTGGAAGTTTACTTACAAAGATAAATACAAACAAAAAAATGCGAGGTAAAACCTCGCATCTGTAAATTTCTGGGGTGGAAGATGGGGCTCGAACCCACGACCTTAGGAACCACAATCCTCTACTCTAACCAACTGAGCTACATCCACCATAATGATTTAGTCCCCTAAATCGGAGTGCAAATATATGGAGTTAAATTCTCTTTTGCAAATAAAATCGCAAAAAACTGATTAAATTAGCAAATATTATCCAAAAAACTGCCAATTTTAGCGTTTCGATGCACCATTCATAAACTTAAATTTGTCGCGCAGGCGGCCGATCATCTTGTTGCGAGAAGGCGAAAACTCGACCACAATATCGACCTCCTGACCAGCCTTTGCCTCAACGACAAAACCCACACGCTGCAAGCCTTCATCCACCGCCTCACCCGGCAGGTAGTTATGCACAGGCCATATCTTCACTTGCGAGCGGCCCTTGCTGATAAGTCGCAAATAGAGCTCTTGACCATTTTGCGAAAGTTTAATCATCGAAGGACCAACAACCTCGGGCGTAGCATAAGTGGCTATCTTCCATTCGATTGTAGCGGCTCTATCGCCCACGATGATATGATCCGAAACCTTCAAACAATCCTTTTTATCGAGTTCGACAGTACGCACCACCGAACGTGTATCTGCAGAAAATAATTCGCTCATATCGACCAACGCACCCTTGCGCGCAGCAGAGGTAAAGCTCTCGGTAATCTTTGCGATACCCGACTCATTGTGGCGATGACCATTTATTTTAAGAGTGTTATGGGCATCGACACCACAGCGGAACAGTTCCCAGCGCGACTTACCATCGGCAAGCACCTTTGCAACCATAGCCTCCTCGGCAGCACCCGCATCTACGGCCCAGCGAACACCGCCCCACTCATAGATAAACGATCCGCCATCCATATGGCCATCCACCGCGCGACCTCCCTTGACTGCCAGATAGTTATCCGCTTCGCTACTCCAGCCGCTGCGATAGAGATACATAGGCGATTGACCTTTTACGGTCAACGAGTTGGCACGTTTAGCTCGCTTCGCAAAATCGACCGCCGAGCCAAATATAACCTGAAGCGGCATATACTCACCCTCGGGCAGCTCTCCCGCCTTTATAACTCGCTCATCAACAGCAACTAACGACGCATCGGCATTACGCGCTGCAAACCAATATTTCACAGGCTCGGCAACGGCTATATCCGGCATTGAGCCATAGTTAAAACTCTTACCCGATGGCGCGACCAAGAAGTCGAGATGTTCGGCTCCACGCATAAACTCCTGTGGGATATTTACGCCACACCCCTCGTCCAAAGCCGACTGAAGTGTAGCCACCAACATCACATCCTGAGTAATCTGGTCGGCCAGCTCACCCACGCCCATAAATGGCGCAGAATCAGATGAATATGCCGCCAACACCTTGTCATTGCAATGCGTCACAACGCGCTCGACAATGCCCTTACAGAATTCGGGCGAACGCTCCAAAGTTGCCAACGCACCATAGGTCAGTGCCAAGAAATCCTCGTCGCTCAACTCCTCATTCAGCTTGGCTGCCATCGCGCGCAAACCCTTCTCATAGATGGCCGTTCCAATGATACTGCGCGAGTGAACAGGCAACGAATGGTAGAGCCAGTCGTAACCCAACGACAACGCCCACGTCAGGGCTGCGACATCCTCCGAGCGCGGACTGTTCCAGCTCTCGAACGTAGCCACAGCAAGCATTTCACGCTCGGCACGGCGGGCGTAATCCATATTCTCGGTCATCACAAAGGCATACGAAAGATAGAAAATGCGTCGTGAGAGTTCATCAGCCGCCACAGCCGATCCATCAAACTCATCCTGCTTGAGCGGACTGGTCATAAGCATTGCATCGGCCGACTCGACGACTGCCTGATGTACACTACGCGCACTCTCCGACATCGAGGCATAGACCTTCATAGCCGTTACATCGCCTTTACGAAGTAAGATACGCGGATGGGAAGCAAGATTGTCGAACGACAAACTCTGCGCAAAAAGGTGCGATGCACCACACAAAAACGCCAATATTATTGCAACAAATAGTTTTTTCATAATAAAATTCAAATTGAGAGGCTAAAATTAGAAATAATTTTGCAAACTTCGCACCTGAAATGACAGATTAGTGTATAGAAGGCAGATTTTCGATCGAAATGCTGACAAAATGTCACACTTCGCGAGCGCGATTGGCAGTCTTTGTGTGACAAAGCCGGTTTGGCACATCTGTTGTTAGAAATTAGCATGTCCGATATTAATATCGGGCTGTTTGAGGAGAAGAGAATTATAACATTAACAAATAAAACAGAAAGATTATGACAATTAAGCCACTTTCAGACCGCGTATTGGTATTGCCCAATCCGGCAGAGGAGAAGACCGCAGGCGGTCTGTTCATCCCCGACACAGCAAAAGAGAAACCCTTGATGGGTAAGGTAGTTGCCGTAGGCCCCGGCACAGCCGATGTTAAGATGGAGGTTAAGGAGGGCGACACCGTTCTCTATGGCAAGTATGCCGGCACCGAGATCAACGTTGATGGTACCGACTACCTTATTATGAAGCAGAGCGACATCCTCGCTATCTGCTAATTTTCGAATTAATGGAATATTAAACAAAGAGAAAAATGGCAAAGGAGATTAAATATAATGTAGAGGCGCGCGACCTTTTGAAGGAGGGCGTTGACGCTTTGGCAAATGCAGTGAAGGTTACTTTGGGTCCCAAGGGCCGCAACGTAATTATCGACAAGAAGTTCGGCGCACCACAGGTTACAAAGGATGGTGTTACCGTAGCCAAGGAGATCGAGTTGGAGGATGCGTTCGCAAATATGGGCGCACAGATGGTAAAGGAGGTTGCCTCAAAGACCAACGACGATGCAGGTGATGGTACTACTACCGCTACCGTGTTGGCACAAGCTCTTATCGGCGTAGGTTTGAAGAACGTTACCGCAGGTGCAAATCCTATGGACCTAAAGCGCGGTATGGACAAGGCCGTAGCAGTTGTTGTCGAGGAGTTGCGTAAGCTCTCACAGGAGGTTGGTAACGACATCTCGAAGATCGAGCAGGTTGCTACTATTTCGGCAAATAACGACAACGCTATCGGTAAGCTTATCGCCGAGGCAATGTCGAAGGTAAACAACGAGGGCGTTATCACTGTCGAGGAGGCAAAGGGTACCGAGACTCACGTTGACGTTGTAGAGGGTATGCAGTTCGACCGCGGCTATATCTCGGCTTACTTTATGACCGACACCGAGAAGATGGAGGCCGAGTTGGAGAAGCCCCTTATCCTTATCACCGACAAGAAGATCTCTACAATGAAGGAGATTATGGGCGTTTTGGAGCCCGTTGCTCAGAATGGCCGCTCGCTCCTTATCATCGCCGAGGATG
>JAGBIR010000027.1 GCA_017934845.1 Alistipes sp.
ATAGGCTTAACGAACTCGTCGGTTACGCCCTCGTCGTATGAGCGCTGCATAGCCTCGACCATATCGGTAGCAGCCTCGCCAACGCCATTAACCAACAAATCGTAAGCAACCTTAACACGCTCCCAACGCTTATCGCGATCCATAGCGTAGTAGCGGCCAATGATTGATGCAATCTTACCGGTACGCTCTGCGAGTGCTGTCTCTACATCGGCAATAAAGCCCTTACCGCTCTTGGGGTCGGTATCGCGACCATCCATAAAGCAGTGAACGAAAGTGTTCTCGATGCCATACTTTGCAGCAATCTCCGCCAACTTGTAGAGGTGCTCGATTGAAGAGTGAACGCCACCGTCAGAAGTAAGACCCATAAAGTGAACATTCACGCCATTTGCCTTTGCATACTCGAATGCCTTTACAATCTCCTCGTTCTGATAGATTGAATCGTCGGCGCAAGCGCGGTTAATCTTAACCAAGTCCTGATAAACAACTCGACCGGCACCAATGTTAAGGTGACCTACCTCCGAGTTACCCATCTGGCCGTTAGGCAAGCCAACGTTCTCGCCATCGGTACGCAACTCTGCGTGAGGATACTTCTCGGTCATGGCCGAGATATAGGCAGGGTGCATCTGCGAAATAACGTCTGACTTTGTACCGTTACCGATGCCCCAACCATCAAGAATCATCAATAAAACTTTCTTGTCCATATCTTTTATTTTATGCATTTAATTTTGACATAATAATCTCTACCGCCTTGTCGATTGCTGCCTGCAAACCATTCACATCCTTACCACCTGCCGTAGCAAAGAACTTCTGGCCGCCACCGCCACCGTTAAACAATTTGGCAGCCTCGCGAATAACAGCACCCGCATCAACACCCTTAGCAACGATATCGTCGCCAAGAACGATTGAGAGGTTTGGCTTAACGGGGTCTGCAATACCCGCTACCATAACCACATTCGAAGCCTTAGCACGCAAAGCATAGGCCAAATTTTTCAACATATTGCTTGCAAAGTTGAATTGGCGAGCTACGAGGAATACCTCCTCACCCTCGGGACGCTCCGCGATAATCTTCTCGACCATAGCATCAATCTGTTGCTTGTGCAACTCCTCCAATTCCTTCTGCAAAGCGTTGTTACTCTCCAACATCTTGGTAATTGCAGTCTCGACCTTCGGGCTGTTTACCAACTGCGAAATACCCTGAATCTGTGACTCCATAGCGTAGAGCATCTCCTCGGCACGCTCGGCCGTTACTGCCTCGATACGGCGTACACCGGCTGAAATTGCGCTCTCGCTCAAAATCTTGAACATACCGATTGTACCTGTCGCCGAGGTGTGAGTACCACCGCACAACTCAACAGAGTCGCCAAACTTCACCACGCGCACCTTGTCGCCATACTTCTCGCCAAACAATGCGATAGCACCCATAGCGTTTGCCTGCTCCATTGTTGCCTCACGATTCTCCTCCAAAGGATAGTTCTGGCGAATCAGGCGATTCACAACACGCTCAACCTCGCGCAACTCCTCGGCCGACACCTTCTGGAAGTGTGAAAAGTCGAAACGTAAGCCCTCCGGAGTAACCATCGAACCCTTCTGCTCGACGTGAGTACCCAAAACCTGACGCAACGCCTGGTCCAAAAGGTGGGTTGCTGTATGGTTATTGGCTGCAGCCTGACGCTTTGCAGCATCCACAACAGCTGTAAACTCGGCATCAAGTTTCTCGGGCAGAGCTGCAACAACGTGAATAATCAAGCCATTCTCCTTCTCGGTAGCGATGATATTCACCTTCTCGTTTGCACTCTCGATATAACCTGTATCGCCAATCTGACCACCGGCATTACCATAGAACGGAGTCTGATTGAAGACCAACTGATAAGTGGTCTTACCCTTTGACGTTACGCGACGATAACGAGCAATACGAACGGGAGCCGTCAATGTATCGTAACCAACAAACTCACACTGCTCGATAGGGATAATCTCCTGCCAGTCGTCGATATCCTGTGCTGCGGCATTGCGCGAACGCTCCTTCTGCGCCTGCAACTCCTTCTCAAAGCCCTCGAGGTCGATTTCTACGCCCTGCTCGCGAGCGATAAGCTCCGTCAGGTCGATAGGGAAACCAAAAGTATCGTACAACTCGAAAGCATCCTTGCCAGAGATAACACCACCCTTGCCAACTTTTGCAATCACGCGATCCAACAGATTGATACCCGTAGCCAAAGTACGCAAGAATGAAGCCTCTTCCTCCTCGATTACGCGCTCGATAAGAGTAAGCTGCTGCTTAAGTTCGGGGAACTGGTGACCCATCTGGTCGGCCAAACCGGCAACCAACTTGCACAAAGTAGGCTCATTGAAGCCCAAGTATGTATAGCCATAACGCACTGCACGACGCAAGATACGACGGATAACATAACCGGCCTTGGCATTTGCCGGAAGCTGACCATCGGCAATCGAAAAGGCGATTGCACGCAAGTGGTCGGCAATAACACGCATAGCAACATCGGCCTTCTCATCCTCGCCATACTTCTTGCCCGACATAGCGGCAATTCGCGAGATTGTAGGCTGGAATACATCAGTATCGTAGTTTGACTTCTTACCCTGAAGAATCATACACAAACGCTCGAAGCCCATACCCGTATCGACGTGCTTTGCAGGCAACGACTCCAACTCGCCATTAGCCTTACGGTTGAACTGCATAAACACAAGGTTCCAGATCTCGATAACGTGCGGATGACCCATATTTACCATATCGCGGCCGGGGACCTTTTCGATATCCTCGGCATCGCGCAGGTCGAAGTGAATCTCGCTACAAGGACCACAAGGGCCTGTTTCGCCCATCTCCCAGAAGTTATCGTGCTTGTTACCGCGGATGATATGATCCTCGGGAAGATACTGCTTCCAATAGTCGTAAGCCTCCTGATCGAAAGGTACGCCATCCTCGTCCGAGCCCTCGAATACGGTAGCATACATACGGCTCTTATCCAAGCCATAAACGCCTGTCAAAAGCTCCCAAGCCCAAGCAATAGCCTCCTTCTTGAAGTAATCGCCAAACGACCAGTTACCCAACATCTCGAACATTGTATGGTGATAGGTATCGTGACCTACCTCCTCCAAGTCGTTGTGCTTACCCGACACTCGCAAACACTTCTGTGTATCGGCTGCGCGAGG
>JAGBIR010000028.1 GCA_017934845.1 Alistipes sp.
ATATCCATATCCATTACTGTCTCAACCGAAGTCTCGAAACCATCGAGGATGAACAGAGGCTGGTTGGGCTGATTCTGGTAGTTGCTCTTGAAAGATGCGCTGCTACCATCACCCGGGAAGCTCGATGTACCACGCATCGAGAGTGTAGGTGTGGTGTTGGGGTCAGAACCCATTGTCATATTATCGGGCATGTAGATTGTGGGGTCGAGGTTCTTCAAGCTCTCGAGAACGTTCTGGTTACCCACACGCATAAGATCCGACTTTGACAATGTAGTAGAAGCACCTGTATAGCTCTCGGCCTTACGGGTATAGATACCTGTTACGACAACCTCGCTAATGTCGGTTGCAGCAGGGCTCATACGCACCAAAGCGGCATCGCGGATACCTACTACCTTGGACTCATAACCCAAGAACGAGAACTCCAAAGAGTCCTTCGTCGATCCAACGAAGCGTGAGAATGTACCACGCTCGTTAGTGATGGTACCACTCATCTTGTTGTTCACATTGATAACGGCGACACCACCCATAGGATCGCCCTTTTCATCCACTACGACACCGTTAACAGGGATACTACGCTGCTGCGCAGATACCTTCTGCCACGAGATAAGTTGCGGGAAAAATATCAATGCCATCATAACGATAAACATCGACATCCCGCCCCCTAACTTCATCGCACGGATGTTAGACAAATTTTTGTAAAAATTTTTCATTATCTATAAATTTAAGGGGTTGAATAAATTTTCGCGGTAAAATTAGTGAAAATATTCTATCGTTAGCACTAAAATCCTCATTTTCTTAACCTTTTTATATGAAAAAGTGATTTTTATTAATCAAAACCGCTCTTTTTATAGTAAAAATAGACCGCTCAACAATATGCGAATTATTCGAAATGCCTGCATAAATATTCCGAACAAGGCACCAAAATGGTAAATTTTTATTATACATTGGTAAATTTATCCAATAAAAAACCGCCCGACACAAGGTCGGACGGTTAAATGGTTGGCAAACCAAATTTCGGCAGAAATCTACTGCTGATTCTTATTTGTCAACTTTTCGCCATTATACTCACCGGTAAGCGTCTTGAGGAACGCCACGATCTTCGCCTGCTCGTCGGCCGTAAGCTCTACGCCCGACTGATAGATGGCCATATCACGCACAGCCTCGTCCAACGTCGCGCGCGTACCATCGTGATAATATGGCCAAGTAAGCTCTACATTACGCAAGCCGGGAACCTTAAAGCGATGGCGGTCGCGCTCCAGCTGTGTCTGCTTGAAGCGGCCGTTGTCCTCCTCGGTAAGCTCCATTCCGCGATCGGCGAAATAGTGCTTGCGCAAGCCCATCAGCTCGTAAGACTCGCCACCCAGATTCACACCAACGTGGCACGTTGCGCAGTTATACGCCTTGAAGAGCTCGTAACCCTCCAACTCCTCGGCTGTAATGGCTGCATCATCGCCGCGTAACCACTTATCGAAGCGAGAGTTAGGCGTAATAAGCGTCATCTCAAACTCCTCGATAGCATCGGTAATATTTGCCTGCGTAATTCCATCGGGATATATCTCCTTGAAGGCCTCGACATAGAGTTTATCCTTCTCCAGCTTTGCAATAATCTCGTCGAACGACGTACTTGCCATCTCAACAGGGTTGAGCGGTGGTCCCGCGGCCTGATCGGCCAACGTAGTGGCACGACCATCCCAGAACTGCACGAAGTTAAAGAGCGCATTGTAAACCGTAGGCGCATTTACGCCACCCTTCTGGCCCGCAACACCATCGGAATATTGCTTGTTATCGACACCCGCCGTCGCTAAATCGTGGCACGATGCGCACGAAACGGTATTATCGACCGACAGACGAGTATCGTGATACAACTGCTTACCCAGCAACGCCTTACGCGCATCTACATCGATCGTCTGCGGAATGGCACGCACAGGCTCACCAGCGCGCTCGGCCACAACATCATCGCCATAATAATCGGCACGCACCGCGCGGGCCCACTCGACGATAATATCGCGCTTGGCAGAGGTCATCTGACTACCCCAATGCACCAAAAAGTACTTCGCCATAGGCATACGCTTATCGATAGCCACCTTCTCTACCTTTGCAACATCGACCATCGAAGGCACCATACCCTCGGTCAAAGCTGCCACCAGAGGCTCAATATCGAAAGCGCGATAGCCTTCGTCAATATCCTTCTTCATAATCTTATCAGCCACAGGCATCTTAAAATAGAATGGCAACTCAGGATTTGCCGAGTGGCAACTCAAGCAACCGCCCTTATCAAATATCTGCAGCACCTGCTCCGCACGGCTCAAATCCTCTGCCGGCGGACGATTCAGATAGGCATACGCCGTAGCCACAACAAGCATAACGCCTACCAACGTAAAAACAACCGTTCCCTTCTTCATAGCTGTCAAATTTTAGTTAATCACGCGGAGAGAACTCCACCATTGCGAATATACAAAAAATTACCAAAACACGCACCATAAAAGCAAAAAAAGTCGGTAGAAACGGTAAAATTATTACTACAAAACAAAAATCGCCCATCCGCCATAGGCAGATGAGCGATTGCTATTTAATTAAGGTATAACCCTAAATCTCCTTCAAAGAGTCGGCAACGTAGGCAAACTTACCAGTCTCAACCACGTCGAACTCGAGTGAGTAGTTTGCGTTAGGACCATAAGCATATACCTTGATAACCACCTTCTTATACTCGGCAGGAGTCATCTCGGGATATACATAGTGCAATACCTCGGCAAATACCTCGGCTGTATGCTCCTTCAACTTTGCCAAAATCTCGTCGTCTGACAAATCGCCCATACCGGCAGCCGCGAAGCCACCCTTACAAGCCGAAGGACGCCAATCCATATTGCCATAGTAAGCCGAAGCACCTGTATAGAACTCGTTGTTACCATAGTTCGATACCCAGTAGTTGCCCGTAGGCTTCGCACCACCAATAGTAACAATATCGGTAGATACAATCACACCCGCATTGTCACGTGCAGGAGCACCCAAAGCAACATCCTTGTTATCGTAAACCCAGTTACAGCAGTACTGATAGAATGCCTTTGTGTCGGCACCGTTACCGGTGTAATCCAACTCCAAAGTACGGTCAACAGCCCACACACCCTCGTTGTTCTTACGGAACTGGTCGGTCTTTGTAGCAAAGAAGTTAGTCTTAACCCAATCTGCACCAACCATTACATACTCGTCAACCTTCCAAGTGGTTGCGCTGTTAGCATAGCAGCGATAAGCCACGTTAACAACATCACCGTCCATTGCATAAGGCATTGTATGTGCAAGGAACTTGGGCAAGTAGTCATCCTGCGCAGGATTAGTAAAGTTACCAAACTTCTGACCCATCTCGTCGTAGTCCGAAGGCTGTACAGCCACGATATCAGCATCCTCGAATGCCGAGCCGTTCCACTTCAAATAAGCGTACTTCTTCACGCTGCTGTCGATTGCGATTGCGCGAGTAGCAACACCCTTTGTTACAGGCTCAACCTTTGTTACAATCATATTGATGAACTTGGGCGCGCCGCCTGACTTAGAAATAGAGATAAAGTAACCGTAGAGCGTACAAGCCATACCATCTGTAAGCTGGGCCTTGATCTCGTCGGTTGCACCATACAAGCTACCAACAGCGGTTGTAGCACCATCAACGTTGAAGTTGTAATAGTTACCGCTGATAGAGAGCTTACCTGTCATCTTTGCATAGTAAGCATACTCATCCTCGGTACGAGTTGTAAGCAACTCATCCATCTTGGCACCTGTAAGCTCCATAGGAGCAGGGTAAGTAACGGTTGTAGTACCTGTCTTCTCGATTGAGATACCTGCTGTACCAATCTGGAAGCCGCAGTTGAATGATGAGATAGTACCCTTAACGGTAAGCTCGTCGCCCAACTCATAACCGCTGGTCTTATAGAGGAGAATTGAACCTGTGTTATCGGTCAAAATCGGGCCCTGGAACGAGAGAGCCGAGATATAACCCTTAACCTCAACAGCATCGTTGAGCTTCGCTGAACCCAAAACTGAGGTGTAGTTGTTACCTGCATCGATTGCGGGAGCCTCGTCAACGCTAACAACGATAACGTTGATAAACTTACCGCTCGATACCGATACGAAGTAACCATAGATAGTACACTCCTCACCATCGGTAAACATAGCCTTCACCTCGTCAGATGCGCCATAAACGCTACCCTGTGCAGTCTCGGCACCCTCCATCTCGATGTTGATATACTTGCTGGCAGCAGCCTTACCCGTAAACTTCACGAACTGTGCGAAGCCATCCTCGGTACGAGTTGTAAGGATCTCATCCATCTTCTTACCATCGAGCTCAACGGGCTGGGGATACTTAACCTCGGTTGTACCTGTCTTCTCGATTGTAAGGCCGGCAGTACCAATCTGGAAGCCCTTGTTATAAGCCGAGATAGTACCTGAAACAGTAACCTCGTCACCAATCTCGAAGCCGCTGGTCTTATAGAGCAATACCGAGCCACCCATATCGGTCAAGATGGGGCCCTGAGTAGATGTAGCCGAGATATAACCCTTAACCTCAACCACGTCGTTGAGCTTCGCTGAGCCCAATACTGAAGTATATTTTGCTGTGGGAGTCTCAGGGTCGGCGGGAGTCTCAGGCTCGTCGCTTACGGGCTCGTCGGCCGAGTAGTTGTAAGTTACGGCAACATAGTCACCCTCACGCAAATCCTCGCTTGCGACAACGCTCTTCATCTTGGCGATTGTAGCGGGAGTAACAGCCTTTACATAGTCGGTCTCGCTGCCCCAGATAGTCTTATAATCATCCTCGGTAAGGGTGTAATCGGTAGCAGCGTTCATCTTTGCAAGCTCGGCAGGAGTCTCCAAAGCGTGGTTATAGGTTACCATAACAACCGAACCGTTGTCGAGTGTAGGATAACCATTCTTCTCGTCAGCCAACAGACCCGGAATATAGGTAGCAGCCTGGTCAGCCGATGCGAAGTACTTATTCTTGCCAATGGCAGCCAAAGCAGCTACGGCATCCTCGCCAGCAGCCTCAGCCAACGCCTTATTGGCAGCGTTGCTTGAAACGGCAGCATAGTCGCCCTCCGAGAGGGTACGGTTTATGTTCTGCACGTCCGTGATCGTATTATCGGGCTCATAGCCGTCGATCATATGCTCGTTGTAGTGGTCAACCTCACAACCCCAGCCAATGAGGGCGAGAGCCACGAACGATAATATCTGAGTTAAAAATTTCTTGTTCATATCTGTCCTCACGTTTTAGAAGCGGATTTTTAATCTGAGTGTATATGTACGGCCGAACGAGTACATTACAGCGTAGCAATCCTCCCAACCCTTTGCATCGGTAGCACACTGTGCATCCATGATGTGCTGGTAGTCGAATACGTTGTTCACGTTACCGTAGAGCGTAGCATTGACCTTGCCAATCTTGAATGAGTAGCTTGCAGCCAAATCCAACTGGTGACCCATAGGAATCTGCCAAGGATCGTTTACGGTAGCTGCACTATTCACAATAGCTGTTGAGCCAAGGTAGAAGTCGGCAAAGTTGCGAGCGTAGAGGTTCCAGTTAGCACTTACGCGCAAGCCCTTCATAGGATAGAAGTCTGCACCAATGGCAGCTGTAGTCTGCGCCGAACCTGCTACGTGGATACCCTTCTGCTGAAGCTCGATCCAAGCGTGATCCTCGGCCATGATGCCAGAAGCAACCGAACCATCCATCTTGGTTGTCATAGGCTGGCCCTGTGAGTCGTAGTAGTAACCGCGAGTGTTGCTGTTCCAGATCCAGTCACCTACCGACAACATACCGGTAAGAGTTACCCAACGTGCTGCGCGATACTTTGCATCGAGCTCGATACCCATGTGGCGAGCGTCAACACCTGTAAGGTTTACACGAGCATAGTCACCGTTAGCCATCAACTTCGAACGAACGTCGGTCTTATCCATCCACAAAGTGTAGTAAGCATTCACATTCAACGAGAGGTTGCCTGTATGCAAACCGTAACCACCCTCAACCGAGAATACCTTCTCGTTTACAGCGTCGGGGTTAGCCAAGTGGCTGGTCTCCTTCTGCATAAACACGCCACCACCAAAGAAGGGAGCACGTGAGATGTAACCTACGTTAAGGAACAAGTTAGATGACTTTGTAATATTCCAGTTAACACCGCCCTTTGCAGTGAAACCGATGAAGTTATAGTGATCTGACTCTGCATGCTCTGCATCGTAGTAGAAGTGGTCAACACGCCAATAGCCGTTGTTTGAGATAGAACCCGAAACGAAAGCGTTAATCTTGTTCTTTGTCCACTCCAACTGTGCAAAGACACCCTCCTGATGAACGTGACCATCGTAGTCGCGGTAAACAGTATCGCCCACGCTTAACTTCTGGTACTTCCAGTTAGGATCAGCAGCGGCAGCATTGTTTACAGCCTTAACATTCTTACGTGAGCTGTCATCAATGAAGTAGTCACCACCATAAAGGTCGATAATCTCGTTTGTATGGCCACCAATGTAGTAACGAACATCGACACCGGCAGTAAGCTCCAACGAAGGAGCGATCTCGTTGGTGTAAGTAGAGAGCAAGCCATACCACATATGGTCGTTGCGGCTCTTCGACATTACCATCAGAGACTCACCATTGGCAGCATTCATATCCTGAATTGCACCGTAGTCGAATGTACCATCGGGCTTACGGAAGTCGTAACGCAAAACACCATTGTTCGAGCCGTTCCACTTAGCTCGCCAGTCCGACGTCTTACCCTGACCAGAGTAACCCGAACCGCGACCGATAGATACATAAACCGCAGTAGAGAGAGCCGACTTATAGTCGATCTGCCACTGGTGGTTCAACGAAATCTGAGGCTTGTGGTACTCGTTGGTCATTGAGCTGCGCTCGATGCCGTTGTTGTCGAAACCATAAACGGCATTGTAACGATACTTGTTCTTCTCGCCTACAAACTTTGCAACCTTATCCCACTCCTTGATTGAAAGACCTGCGTACAAAGGCTTACGCTGGTTGTGTACCTGAGGAGAGCCGAAAGCAGTAAGCGAAATCTGATGGCGATCGTTGATACGCTTCGAAACGTTTACAAACCAGTTGTAACCCTCGAAACCTGCACCCTGAATGTAGCCATCACCCCAACGCTTTGCAAAGAGTGCGCTGATAGCCCAGCCGCTCTTTGTAAGGCCTGACGAGATGTTGAACGACACCTGATTCATACCGTCGTTACCTATACCGTACGAGAACGAACCGCCCTGCTTTGCCTCGATAGAGTTGGTTACGATGTTGATTGTACCACCCACTGAAGGAGCCGATACCTTCGATGCACCCATACCGCGCTGAGTCTGCATAGAGCGTGTAACGTCTGACAAACCTGCCCAGTTTGACCAATAAACGCCACCCCACTCCATATCGTTCACGGGCACACCATTGATCATCACGGCAACGTTAGCCGACTTAAAGCCTCGCATATTAATCTTCGAGTCGCCATAACCACCACCGTCTTTTGTAACATACACACCCGGTGTAGATTTCAAAATCTCGGGGAACTCCTGGTTAGAGAGCTTGAACTCGATGTCCTGAAGTGTAACCGATGATACAGCTACGGGAGTCTTACGCGACACAGCGACAGACTGCGACACCACGATATCCTCCAGCGCAATTGCATCGGGATCCATCTTAATAACGCCCAAATTGTTACGAGAAGCCGAAGCGTTGAGCTTAATGGTCTGGCTCTTGTAGTTCAAGAACTCAACCAAGATCTCATCTCCCGCATCCTTCTTCAACTGGAGCTGGAAAGTACCGTTCACATCGGTAGCGGTACCCTGCGTCGTCCCGACTACAGTCACAACGGCACCAATCAGCGGCTGATCGGTCTCGTCAACGACAGTACCCGTGACGATAGTCTGCGCTGCGGCTGTAAAACCGAGTGTCAGACAAATCATCAGAAGTAAAAATCTCTTCATAAATGTTTGGTTTAATGAGTAATAAAAAAAGTGTTTAAGTGTTTTTCTGTTTTTCTGCACTCTGGCGTAACGG
>JAGBIR010000029.1 GCA_017934845.1 Alistipes sp.
ATACAGTCGATGAGAATAACCTTGCGGCTACGCACGTTGCCGAGGAGTTGGGCGAGGATATCGCTACGGTCTTTAAGACGCTTATCTTGTGTGGCGATAGGAACGGCTATTTGGTGTGCGTTGTGCCGGGCGACTATGAGGTCGATTTGAAACTTGCCGCCAAGGTGTCGGGCAACAAAAAGGTCGAGATGCTGCCGATGAAGGAACTTTTGCCCACGACGGGTTACATTCGCGGCGGTTGCTCGCCAATAGGTATGAAAAAGCGTTTTCCGACCTATATCCATGAGAGTTGCCTTGAGCATGACTATATCTACATTAGTGCCGGAGTGCGTGGCTTGCAGATACGCATTGCCCCAACCGATTTAATCGCATTTGTCGGTGCCGAGGTTGCCGATATCAGCCACCCAATGGGGTAAGATAAAAGAACAAAAAATACCCCTCGGTCGTCACGGCCGAGGGGTATTTTCAATTCAGATTCTTCTATTTCTGTTCTAGTTTTACTATAAGCCATACTTTGATATGGCACCCTGCAGCTAAAATTCCTTTTCGCTGAGTTTGTAGAGCGTAAAAGCCAACAAGATAGCCAACACGGCTGTCGTAATATTAAAAAAGTAT
Organism: Alistipes sp.; assembly: GCA_017934845.1. Lineage (GTDB taxonomy): Bacteria > Bacteroidota > Bacteroidia > Bacteroidales > Rikenellaceae > Alistipes. The sequence continues at coordinate 616 of JAGBIR010000029.1, forward strand.
TTAATAATAGAGTATTTAATACTTCTCAATAAAGTCAGTAACAAGTTTAAATGTGGGTGCATAGCTATCGGTATAGCTTGTTTTCCAGGTGTCGAATACGGTGTGGTAGTATTTGAACGCATCACCACCCTCGTTCTCGAGGAAGATGCAAGGCACACCGCGCTGCGCAAAAGGATAGTGATCACTATTGCCGGCCAACTCGGCTCTGTTTAGGCTCTTGAAATAACCGTTCGCAGTGTTAATGTCTTCCATTAGCTTGAAACCATCCATACCCGGATCGCTAACCTCACAATATTGTACGGGGTTGTTATCACCAATCATATCGAGGTTGAAGAGATATTTAATCTGCTCCAATGGTACTATGGGATGTGTTGCATACCACTCCGAACCTCGCAGATAGGCATCCTCGCCCGAGAATGCGATAAAGTAGATATCGTATTCGGGTTGATTCTCAGCATAATGCGCTGCAAGAGTAATAATAGCTGCCGTACCCGATGCGTTGTCGTGCGCTCCGGGATAATAGGTCTTCTTGCCGAGAACACCCAAATGGTCGTAATGTGCCGTAAATACGTAACAGGCATCGTGACACTTACCCTCTACTTTTGCAATAACATTAAAGCACTCGTAATCCTTCAAAAATTCATTCTCGATATCGAGTGTCACGCTTTTTGCATCAGCAGGGAAAGATGCTGCAGCCCATAGTACGGGCTTGTCGATAACCTTCTCACCATATGCCTTGTAGAACTTAAGGATAGGATCTGTCCAGGTAAATATAATACCGGCGTTGGTACTTCCATCCTTGCTTTGCAAACGCTGAAAGTCGGCGGTGTGTTTGTAGCTGAACCAAAAATCACAAACCACAAAAGAATTATGGTTTTCGGGGCGTGCAAGATCGGCAAACAACTTCTCGGAATCATAATTCTTAGTATCGATGTGATAGAGTTTGAATGTACCCTTCACACCAGGAGAGAACTCTCGCAAAGTGAAATCCACACCAGGTGTCAACTTCTTGCCATCAACCGAGAATGACATTTTACCTGGGAAGGTATTAATATCCAACTTAAACGGTTGGCAAATAACCTCATCCACACCCGCCTTCACAAACTCTTTTTCGATAAATTTTCCCGCCTTATTGGCTCCGTCATAAGCATACCCGCGCCCCTTATATTTCGAGCTACTCAACTCTTTAACAATCTGCTTGTAGTGAGTCAAATCTTGTGCTTGCAGTTGTACGGCAAAAAACGCCAATAAAATAATAAGAATTCGTTTCATATCTTTAGTTTTATATTTTATATTATTTGTTCTCAATAGAGATTATTAGCTGTTACAAATATAGCGAAAATAAAAAAATAAAATATTACAGATATTTAATAAATATTTGGTTAAACGAAAAATTATAACTACATTTGCACCACCAAAAACGGAAATACCTTATTTGGTGGCGTTGATCCTGTAGCTCAGTCGGTAGAGCACAACACTTTTAATGTTGGGGTCCCGGGTTCGAGCCCCGGCGGGATCAC
>JAGBIR010000030.1 GCA_017934845.1 Alistipes sp.
AGCAATCTCCGACGTACCGCCACCGATGTCGATAACCATATTACCCTCTGGCGCCTCAACATCCAAGCCGGCACCCAAAGCTGCCGCCATAGGCTCGAAAATCATATATACGTCGCGCGCTCCTGCATGCTCGGCAGAGTCGCGTACGGCACGAATCTCAACGTTTGTAGAACCTGAAGGGATACAGATAACCATACGCAACGAGGGTGCAAACATACTGCTCGTAGTACGCACCTTCTTAATCAAGCCGCGCAACATAAGCTCCGTAGCCTTAAAGTCGGCAATAACGCCATCCTTCAGCGGGCGGATAGTCTTAATGTTGGGGTTTACCCTTCCATCCATCTTCTTTGCCTCGATACCGATAGCCTTCACCTTGCCGGTCTGAATTTCCAGCGCGATGATCGAAGGCTCGTCCACAACGACCTTGCCATTGTAGATAATCAACGTGTTGGCCGTTCCGAGGTCAATGGCCAACTCGTGCATCAATGAAAAAAATCCCATATCTATTTTAACTTATATTTCAAATAGTTACGCGCCTCAACGAGGCTGCCGCGAGGTCTGCGATCGCTCACAGAAAAAGATATTTCCCAACGGCTCTACAAAGGTAGGAAAAAGATGAATAACTTTTCCAACTTTTTTGGCAAAATTTTTCTTATTTTTGCACTGTCGAATAAAACGCACTCCAAACGATACAAATATTAATGGAGAAAACTATTCGACTTTGACATTTGCTCAACAAAAGAAAAACTTATAAACTAAAATTTTTAAACGATGAGTTTGATGAAATTAGAGATCGCCAAGTCGGGCGTTGTAGTCAACGACGAGATGAAGGCGAAGGCACAGGAGGCAAACGCTTTGCTTCACTCTGGCAAAGGTGCCGGTAACGACTTTTTGGGTTGGGTAAACCTCCCCTCTTCAATCGACGCAGAGCAGATCGCCGCTATCGAGGCTCAGGCTGCAAAGTTGCGCGAGAAGGCAGAGGTTGTAATCTGCATCGGTATTGGTGGTTCATACCTCGGCGCAAAGGCTGTAATCGAGGCTATGAGCAACTCTTTCGAGTCATTGAAGAAGAAGCACGACAACCCCACAGTTGTTTTTGCAGGTCAGAACATCTCAGAGGATTATACTTACGAGCTTTTGGATGCTGTTAAGGATTACTCTGTGGCAGCTATCGTAATCTCAAAGTCGGGTACAACAACCGAGCCCGCAATCGCGTTCCGCCTTATCAAGGCCGAGTTGGAGAAGCGTTATGGCAAGGCAGAGGCTGCCGAGCGTATCGTAGCTATTACCGATGCTGCTCGCGGTGCACTTAAGACCCTCTCTACAAACGAAGGCTACCCCACATTCGTAATTCCCGACAACGTAGGTGGTCGTTTCTCGGTTCTTACTCCCGTAGGTTTGCTCCCATTGGCTGTTGCTGGTATCGACATCAAGGCATTGGTTGCAGGTGCACAGGCTATGGAGGCAGCTACTGCTGAGGGTGTTGCCGTTGAGGATAACTTGGCAGCACAGTATGCTATCGTTCGCAACGAGCTTTACAAGGCGGGTAAGAAGGTTGAGATCTTGGCATCTTACGAGCCCAAGTTGCAGTACATCGCTGAGTGGTGGAAGCAGCTCTATGGCGAGTCAGAGGGTAAGGATGGCTTGGGTATCTTCCCCGCAAGCGTAACTCTTACTGCCGACCTCCACTCTATGGGTCAGTACATTCAGGAGGGCGAGCGCACATTGTTCGAGACAGTTATCTCGGTTGCCGAGGCAAAGCACACAGTAAAGGTTGAGACCGACGGCGATAACCTCGACGGCCTTAACTTCTTGGCTGGCAAGCGTATTTCGGAGATTAACAAGATGGCAGAGCTGGGCGTTCAGTTGGCACACTTGGATGGCGGCGTTCCTCAGTTGCGTATCGAGATTCCCGCAATCAACGAGACTTCAATCGGCGCACTTATCTACTTCTTCGAGAAGGCTTGCGGTATCAGCGGTTATATGTTGGGTGTTAACCCCTTCAACCAGCCGGGCGTAGAGGCTTACAAGAAGAATATGTTCGCATTGCTCGATAAGCCGGGTTACGAGGAGGAGTCAAAGGCTATCAAGGCCCGCTTGTAATCTTTACGACATAGACAAATCAAAAACGCCACCTGAAGTTATCGGGTGGCGTTTTGTTTGTTATATAAATATTGGCGTAAATGAGTATTTTCGAGCAAGGCAGATGCCGAAAGAGCCTTGTTAGGCGGATTCTTTGTTTGTTATATAATATGTTTTTCATAACTTTGCCGTATGGATTTCAAACTTGTGTCAGAATATGCTCCTACGGGTGATCAGCCCGAGGCTATCGCCCAGCTCATAGAGTCTATTGAGAGCCGGTCGCCACACAACACACTCTTGGGTGTTACGGGATCGGGAAAGACCTTCACCATTGCCAATGTTATCGAGCATTTCAATCGTCCGACCATAGTTTTGAGCCACAACAAAACCCTCGCGGCACAGCTCTATGGCGAGTTCAAGAATTTCTTTCCGAACAATGCTGTCGAGTACTTCGTGTCGTATTACGACTACTACCAGCCCGAGGCATATCTCCCCACAACCGATACCTATATAGAAAAAGACCTCGCCATAAACGACGAGATCGAGAAGATGCGTCTGAGTGCTACGTCGGCTCTGCTGTCGGGACGTCGCGATGTGATTGTCGTATCGAGTGTTTCGTGTCTGTATGGTATTGGCAACCCCGAGGATTTCCACGCTACATCGATAAACATAAAAGTAGGTCAGGAGGTTAGCTACAAGCATTTCCTTTACAACCTTGTCGAGGCCCTCTACACTCGCACCGAGTTGGAACTTACGCCCGCAACATTCCGCGTCAAAGGCGATACGGTCGATATTATGGCTGCATTTGGCGACAACTGCTATCGCGTAACATTCTTCGACAAGGAGATTGAGTCGATACAGTTAATCGATCCCGCCACGGGCCGCAGTTACGACTCATTAGACCACGTCACGATATATCCTGCAAATATGTTTGTCACAACGCGCGAACGCATCAACACCGCTGTTCAGCAGATATATCTCGACATGGGCGAGCGCATACGCTTTTTCGAGGAGCAGGGCCGAATGATGGAGGCACAGCGCATCAAACAGAGGGTGGAGTACGACCTGGAGATGATTAAGGAGTTGGGCTACTGCCCGGGCATTGAGAACTATTCGCGTTACTTCGACGGTCGTGCAGAGGGTACGCGACCATTCTGCTTGCTGGACTACTTCCCCAAGGATTATATGATGGTAATAGACGAGAGTCACGTTACCCTGCCACAGGTACACGCCATGTTTGGCGGCGATCGCGCCCGCAAAGAGAATCTGGTAGAGTATGGATTTCGTCTGCCTGCAGCAAAGGATAACCGCCCGCTCCGTTTCGACGAGTTTGAGTCGATGATGGGTACGACCATATATGTTAGTGCAACGCCAGCAGATTATGAACTTCACAAGAGTGAAGGCATTGTCGTTGAGCAGCTTATTCGCCCGACAGGCTTGGTCGATCCGCCTATCGAGGTGCGACCTACCGAGAACCAGATTGACGATCTGATTGAGGAGATTGACCGCCGCGTAAAGGCCGACGACAAGATACTCGTTACGACCATTACAAAGCGCATGGCCGAGGAGTTATCGAAATATTTCGACCGCGTAGGCATCCGCAACCGCTACATCCATTCCGATGTCGATACGCTGGAGCGCGTACAGATCTTGGAGGATTTGCGAGCCGGAATGTTTGACGTGCTGGTTGGTGTAAACCTATTAAGAGAGGGCCTCGATTTGCCGGAGGTTGGATTGGTAGTTATTTTGGATGCCGACAAAGAGGGTTTTCTGCGTAACGTTCGCTCTATCACTCAGATAGCAGGGCGTGCAGCCCGCCACACACGTGGTCAGGTAATCCTTTATGCCGATAATTGCACCGACTCGATGCGTACCGCCATCGAGCAGAGCAACCGCCGCCGCGAGAAGCAGGTTGCATATAATATCGAACACTGTAAAATGCCGCGCAGCGCAAAGAAGAGCGGTACGGGACAGAGCCTTTTGCTTGGCCCGGGCAAGCCAGAAAATATGGTGGCATATCCGATTGTCGAGGAACACTATTCGGTAGCAGCCGACAAACAGGTGCAATACGAAGCCGGCACACCGCAAGCCATCGACGCAAAGACGCTTGATGAGATGATTACCCACGCCCGCGAGGAGATGGAACGCGCTGCCAAAGAGCTGGATTTCGACTCGGCAATACGCCATCGCAACAGAATGTACGAATTGCAGAAGATTCGCGACGCGGAGCTTACAACAAAGAGCGATATCTGGCAAAAGTAAAAGGGTGTCCAATAAATTTGGAACACCCTCATTTCTTGCAACAATTCTTACAATTTGGCTGACCGTTGTCGATTAGATATTGATATCCAGAATCTCGAACTTCAGCAAGCCGGCAGGGACGGTAACCTCAACAACATCGCCCTTCTTCTTACCCAGCAAAGCCTTGGCGATAGGAGTACCGATAGCCAACTTACCCTCGCGTAAGTTTGCCTCGTTCTCCGATACGATGGTATAGGTAACCTGCTTGTTATTATTGTGATTCAGCAACGTAACCTTGCTCAAAATCTGCACCTTGCTCTTGTCGATCTTCGACTCATCGATAACACGAGCATTGGTCAAAGTCTGCTCCAACTGCGCAATTTTCAACTCCAAAAGGCCCTGAGCCTCGCGCGCTGCATCATACTCTGCATTCTCCGACAAGTCACCCTTGTCGCGTGCCTCGGCGATAGCTGCCGAGATGGCGGGACGCTCAACAGAGCGCATATGGTGAAGCTCGTCTTTCAGCTTCTGCAAACCTTCCGCCGTCAGATAAATAATCTCTTGTGCCATAGTTTTATATAACAGTAAAAAAAGCCAGAATCCTAATCCCTACGCCATATCGTCTGAATTAGAATCCCGATTCAACAATAATATTTTCCTTTCGTGAAACAAAGGTAAGGACAAAAATCCTTTTATCCAATTTTTTTCGTCACAAAGTGTCTTTTCAGTCTAAATCGCCCACTATTACAGCATTTTACACACAAAAAAAACACACAAAGCCTCGCTCCGAAGGAGTGCCTTGTGTGCTAATTCAACATTCTCGGCCGAGCCTATTTACTCTCTTCGATATTTTTATCGGTCTGGTTGAAATCTATCATATATACCAACGCCTGCAACTCACGCAACATATTGCGCTTCTCCTTCTTTGGCGAATAGACATAGCAGTCGATAGTAAGAACCTCCTTGGTATTGGGATTCACCGTCGTATAGCTGACAAACGGGCCTCCCATAAAGTACTTCTCGACATCCCACAAGCCGACCATCTCGATCCACGGCTGCTCGCCAATGCGGATAGTATTATAGGTAGGCTTAAACGGCATATAATCCTCACCCGTCTCATCAGGAATCTTACTTACAGTTGTCATATATGACCCCTCGCTCGGGCCGGGGATGCGCGAAGCAAAGCGGTTGCGCGCCTTAACCAAAGCATCCAGCGAGAGCGAATTCTCGCCCGTATAGGGATATTTGTAGATAAAGAATCCCTGACTTGCAGTTGGGAACTCCTGCGAAATCCACAACATATCGTCGCTCTGCGTACGCAGCATATAGTCATCAGGCAGGGTGATATCGACATTAAACGTATTGCGGATTAATTCACTCAAAGTTCTTGAATTATAACGCGACGAATACGACACTACCCTATCACGCTCGGCCTTCTCCAATACCTGCATCAGATTTTCGCCATTTGCACCAACATAATCGGCAACAGTCTGATTATCGGGGCCCTTGATGGTTACAAACACCTGCGGCTTTGCCGTCACATCATATCGAACGGTAATTGATGGTTCCGTAAACTCCTTATCGACATTTACCACAACAATGTTACGATGACGCTCCGTAAGACTCTTGAAGTTATTGGGCAAAATACGCATTACATCGAACGATGGCTCGGGCGTAGGTAACTCCTTTACGGGCTGCTCCAGATAGTAGCTCAACGTATCGCCCAAAACGCTCTGCCACTGGGGCTGCGCGCACACCAAAACCAACTCATAGGGTCGTCCCTGTGCCGTATCGGCCGATGATGCCATATGGAAGGCTTTGCAACCTACCATAACCATTACAGCCGACATTATAACTGCTAAATTCAGAATAATCCTCTTCATAACTTCAAATTTCATTATCGAAGGCCTCACATCGAGCCTATTCGCATTATTATCTACAAATTTAATCAAAAAAATCAGTTTACACAAAATCTATACCTCTTATTAGATAAAAAACACTACTTTTGCCACCGCTACCCGACTCAAGCGGGTTGAATTGATGAGAGTATGAAGATTAAACCTTATAATTTCATTCGCCGGCTATATCCGGATATGATTTGGGAGATTGACGACCCGAACGGCGTTTTTCTCACCTTCGACGACGGCCCGACGCCCGGCATTACGGAGTGGATTTTGGCTACGCTGAAACGCTTCGATGCCAAGGCGACGTTCTTCGTGCTGGGTAAAAATGCCGAGATGTATCCCGACCTCTACCAGCGAATATTGGACGAAGGACATAAAATCGGCAACCACACATACTCCCATCAGAAGGGCTGGGGAATGCCCCTCGAGAAGTATATCGAGGATGTAGATTTTGCCGACGGCATACTCCACACCGACCTGTTCCGTCCGCCTTATGCCCGCGTGACGCCTTCGCAGATGCGCGCCGTAGGACAGCGATACAAGATTATTATGTGGAACGTGCTTTCGCGCGACTACACCTCGACCATTTCGCCCGAAGATTGCTATAAAGGAGTGGCAAAATATTTGGAGCCGGGGGCTATCGTAGCCTTTCACGACAGCGAGAAGTCGTTCAAGAATATGAGTTATGCCCTGCCTCGCGTATTGAAGCGCACACAGGAGCTGGGGCTGAAGTGTAAAATCATTGAGTTGTAGGATGAAAGTAATAGTAGCCGTAACGGGAGCCAGCGGAGCAATCTATGCGCGACAGTGCATCGAGCAACTGTTAGCCGCCGAGCAGGTTGAGCAGATTGCCCTTATAGTAAGCGACAAGGGGTGCGAAGTGTTGCGCTACGAGGGCGTAGAGCTGCCCGAGAGCGAGAAGATTGTGCGTTACGACAACGACGATATGTTTTCGCCCGTAGCGAGTGGCTCGGCAGCGTGGGATGCTATGATAATCATTCCGGCATCGATGGGTTCGGTAGGAAGAATCGCCGCAGGTGTGTCGCTCTCGCTTATTGAGCGCGCAGCCGACGTAATGCTCAAGGAGCGTCGCCGACTGATTGTGGTTGTCCGCGAGACGCCCTACTCGTTAATCCACCTACGCAATATGACAACACTGACCGAGGCCGGAGCTACAATTCTTCCAGCATCGCCATCGTTTTACTCGCATCCCGAGAGCATCTCTCAGGCTACGATGAGCGTCGTAGAGAGAGTCATCGAACACGCAGGTATCAAAATGCCACATTACTCCTTTTCAGGACGATAACTCAAAATAATGAAAGCCAGAGATTTGTATTTGCAAAATTTTTACTATCTTTGCGCCACTTAAGAAATTTTAACAAAAAAATTATACATTTATGACAATTACAGCATCTGATATCAAGATCGGTATGTGCATCGAGATGGACGGCAAGACTTTCCTTGTTGTAGATTTCCAGCACTGCAAGCCGGGCAAGGGCCCCGCTTTCGTACGTTCAAAGCTCAAGAACTTGGAGAACGGTTACGTTCTCGAGAAGACCTTCTCTTCTGTTAGCCAGAAGATCGAGCAGGTTCGCGTTGAGC
>JAGBIR010000031.1 GCA_017934845.1 Alistipes sp.
ACTGCAATGAAAAAGATATTTTACTATACGATAAGCGCATTGATGGCGGTAGCTCTGCTGAGCTCTTGTAGCGATGTTATGCAGCTTGATGAGCCGCAGTTGCCAATGGCCGACGACGGAGCTGTTGTTATGGAGTTCGCAGCCGACGGTGCCGATGTTACCCGTGCTGCCGATATGGCCGACACAGCTATGGAGTACGCGCTCAATACATTGGACATTATGATCTTTACCGATGGCGCAACCGACGAGGAGAAGCTGCTCGACTATCATCAGCGCGCAGCGGCTACCGGCCCCAGCGGAAAGCTCTCGTTGGGTAAGTCGCGCGATAAGTTCGAGGTTGGCAAGAAGTATTGGGTATATGTTGTTGCCAACTCATCGGCCGACGAGTCGGTTTTCGCTCAGATTGGCAATGTTAAGGCTCTGAAGGATTTGGAGCAGGAGGATAAGAACATCCATTTGACAGGTGTTTCGGATATGGCCCCCAGCTACTTCTTGATGGATGGTGTGGCATATAGCGGCGCGACCGAGCAGGTTGCTGCCGTCGAGTTGAACGATGGCGACAAGAGTGTTCGTACGACGAAGATCAGCGTTACGTTGCGTCGTGCAGCGGTAAAGGTTGTCGTAAAGCTCATCGCCGGTAGTGATGTTGAGTTTGCCGATCAGATTGCCGGAAGTACAGCGGGTTATTACCTTCGTAATATGCCCTATGCAACTCAGGTTATTGCTCCCAACACTCTGCTTGCACAGAGCCAGCTTACTACTACAACCGAGACCCAATCAAACCACTTTAATTGGGTGCGTGACGATGCCGGCAATATTACAGGAGTCGAGGTTACGGCTTACTTCTACGCTCATAAGTGGGAGACAAATAACGCCTTTACGCAGGCTACAAACCTTATTGTCGATATTCCTATCATCTACTCGGCGGAGAATGGTGGTGTGGTAACTACTACCGAGCACGTGTCGAACTACTATCAGATCCCTATGTCGCGTAACTTTACTTTCGAGCGTAACCACTACTACGAGGTTACGGCAAACGTAAATGCGCCGGGTGCTGACGATGTGTCGGAGCCTGTCGAGCTTGAGGATTTGAAATATGCTGCCGAGCCGTGGATCGAGACTCAGATTGAGGTTGGTGGCGAGGTTGGCCCTACCTACCTGAAGGTTAATCATAACGAGTTGAAGATATATAACTCGAGTATCGATAGCGAGACGCTGGTGTTTGCCTCTTCATCGCCTGTTTCAATCACGGTGAAGGATGCTTACTACATCGATAAGTTTGGTGTGCAGCAGAATATCAGCGCGGCGGCATACAATATCTCGGGTTATACCGAGAGTGGCGCAATCGCAGGTAAGATTACTGTCGAGAGTGACGAGCCTACCAACAACACAATCCGTTACTTTACACTCGTAGTGACCAATGAGTCGGGCGATGTTGAGGAGATTAAGGTTGAGCAGTATCCGTTGGTATATATCGTCAATAAGTTGGGTCACTACTCATATCGTGACGACTTCTACGCTACAAACAGCAATGGCGTTGACGATTTGGACAATGAGAACAAGCCTACAACCTACGATTATGCAGGCGATAACGTCGCTCGCGTGGGCCTGAACAGTTGGAATTCAGATACCAAGACTTGGAGTTACAGCTACAACGGTGACTACTACTTCTGGTATTCGAAGGTAAATCGTGAGACCTATATCGGCAATAATTATGACGACGACGAGATTGGTCGCTCTAATATCGATTACTATCGTTGGACTACCGAGACTGAGCGCCAGTGGGTTCAAACAGGTAACTCTCCGTGGCAGGGCGAGTGGCAGTATGTCACGACAACATCGAAGAGCCACTCTAATGCGCAGGATCCGGGCAATGCTCGAATGTATCACGTTCGCATAACTTCATCTTCGGAGCACTATATGTTGGGTGTGCCGCGTCAGACTACAAGCAGCAACCTCAGCTATAGCTACACCGACCCGGGTGAGGATAACGCCAAGCTGGTATCGCCTTCGTTTATGATTGCATCGCGTTTGGGATTCGTCAACACGGGTAGTTCATCAACACTTAGCAGGGCTTCGACCGAGGAGCAGCGTTTGGCACTCTTCCGCGACCACTGTGCAAACTACGTTGAGGTGGCTCAGGATGGCTCAATCTACGACGATTGGCGTCTGCCGACCGAGGCCGAGCTGAATATCATCATCGGCTTGCAGGGTACGGCCAGCAATAGTGCCGATGCTATCGACTACCTGCTCAATGCGGTTTACTACTACGCTGCCAATGGCCGAGTGTTCAACCCGGGCAACGACGATAACGAATCTTCGGCTCCAGCTACAACAAGCTCTTGGTCGGTACGTTGTGTGCGCGACGAGTATGGCAAGTAATAATGAATATTCACCGATAAAACAGTTAGAACTATGATAAGAAGATTTTTCTCAACAATTATAGCCGCCGTAGGCATCCTCTTCCTGGCCACTGCGTGCCATCAGGACGATATGCCTGCGTGGAACGACTCAATGGCGGGCGTTCCGGAGGGTTATGTGAAGATCTCGTTCGAGGCTTCGGCTCCGGCAATGGATGTTGTCGATGTTCGTGCTGCCGATCCCGACGGTGTGGATATTCACAACCTTACACTCTTCTGCTTCAACGAGTATGGCTTGTTCATCTCGCTGGAGAGAGCCAATATCGTTGCCGACAAGACAAAGCCTTCGGAGTCGGGTACCTACGAGGCTGTCATCCCCGAGCAGAGCTACATTATCCACTTTGTAGCCAACCAGAATCCCGAGCTGTTGACCAACGAGATGTTTGCCAACAAGACCGAGGATCCGGTGCAGAGCGATATGGTGGGTGCGTCGGGTATGCTGGTCTATTGGACACGTTTCGTGCGTGACGGAGAGGGTACTATCGAGGAGCAGCTTCGCGCCGAGCATGGAGGTGCGGGTATCAAACTCATTCGCAATCAGGCAAAGGTGTCGATTGAGAATTGGGAGACCGCATATCTGCACGTTACGGGCTTTGTAACTACAAATATCCACGCTTTTGGTACGGTGGCACCTTACCACCCGACAAAGCGATTCCCCTCGTATGGTACAGCCTTCGAGTGGCCGGGCGACGAGCCGTTTGTTACTCTGCCCGAGAACAATGCTAAGCTGTCGGATATTACCGATATCAACACCAAAGCCGAGGAGTATATCTTCGAGCACGAGAATAGCTTTGAGGATCCTGTGAGCGTGATTATCAAAGGCCACAAGCCCAACCAGAGCGAGGCCGACGACCTCTATTATCGCGTGATGCTTATCGACAAGGCCGGCGAGCAGATTATGATTCGTCGTAACCACCACTACTCGATTAATATCGTAGGTGCGCTCTCGTATGGCCAGAAGAGTTTCGAGGAAGCCCTTACAGCTCCCGCAACAAACAACGTGTGGGTTGCCGTTGACGATTGGGTAAACGAGATTAGCGACGGAGGCTACACTTTGGCCGTAAAGGAGACCGCTGTGGTGTTGGCCGATAGCGAGGGCGGTAAGTCTTACGAGTTGGAGTACACACTTTCGACTACATCGGCTACGCTTACCGCTGCCGACATCGCGCAGGTTGAGTGGCTGGATGGCAATACCATCGCTTCGCACTCGTTCCAGCACGACTTTACGGTAGCTGCGGATGGTAAGTCGGCTACGGGTAAGATTACTATCCAGCTCCACCAGATGGGTGGCGACGAGTCGCACTACGGTAAGATTAAGATTAAGTATGGTCGCTTGCAGCGTCATACCGAGCTTTATATGATTAAGACCCAGAAGTTTACCCCTTCGTGGGTAGGTACTCAGATTTATGGCGGTAAGACCGAGGAGTTTGTGACCTTTAAGTTTACCGTTCCCGAGACTTGTCCCGACGTGTTGTTCCCCTTCCCGGTGCTGATTTCGGTAAACTCACTCGACCCGCGTTCGTCGGCAGGTATGAAGCTGCCCGTATTGCGTGAGGGCGAAGAGGGTTACTTCGGCGAGGATAATGATTTGGGTTACAAGTATGTCTATACGGTTGAACAACCCGGCCCGCAGCGCGTCTATATGCATAACATCCTTACTTACGAGGATGGTGCTACCGATAAGATCACTATCGAGGCGAAGTTCTTTGAGTCGCTAACCAAGCAGTTTAGCTATGCTCACCACAATCAGGCCATTACGGTTAGCAAACTGGAGAAGTATAAGGTCCCCGGCACGCCCGAGCACGAGGAGTGGGTTTACTATCGCTTGGTTCCCAAGAAGATTAATGCTCCGGTACATTTCGATATGATTATGGTCGATAATGATACCGACCAGCTGCTGAATGCCGGTGCCAACGACGAGTTTATGCTCTATTCAAAGACACTCGACTATTTTGTCGATGGCGAGGAGGCTGCAGCAGGTTTGCACGGCGGTGCAGAGTTCGATTGTACATTCTATCCCGTTGACGAGAGCCACTGGCAGACATCAGCCAACGGACGTGTGATGATGTTTATGCCCAAGAACGTCAATAAGACGGGCGAGGAGGTTGGCCACTACTCGATTTGTATGAAGACCAACCGCGCAGAGTCTGACGACTTGGTGCGTATCTCGTCGAATCAGCCCAACCAGCTCTCGGCTCACCCCGATAAGGCGGGTCAGACCTATGCGGGTAAGTCATATCGCTCTTGTATCTTTGAGCTTGCAACCTACCATCCGTTCCGCTTTGCTGCGCAGATTTCAGTCGATGGTGGCGAGCCGGTGGGTACGTGGGCTACAGGCACAGATGCCGATCCCGTTGATAATATCAAGTGGAGCTACGAGCCTTCGCAGAGTGTTGACATTCACTTCGAGGTTACCAGTTTCCAGGGTACCGACGACCGCTCGGCCGATCCCTTCGGTACGGCGTTCGATATCTATATCGATGCTCCTATGCTCGAGATCGATCAGGCGCGTTTGCAGTCGATGGGTCTTGCGGGCAAACTCAGAGCCGACTCTTCAAAGCCCGGACGCTTTATCTATACGGTCGATAAGAGTCGCGAGGTAGAGCGAACATTCGGCAATGGCGATGCTGTGAAGTATGTAGATAATACTACGGGTGGCGTCAATCAGACGGGCGAGCGCAAGACTTTGCCTTTCCGCACTAAATCGGTTACAAGTGCCGGCGAGATTAGAATCTCGTCAGACAAGAATGTTGTGGTATTCTTCGACAAGGTGTTTAAGGTAACCAACGAGCTGATTGAGGGCTCTATCAAGTACGAGGATAATGGCACGACCTACGACGTTGCACGCAACGAGTTTGTAGCATTCTTCGTTCAGAACACAGGCGTTCGTATCGGTGCAATTACCATTACGGATGATGGAAAGTTTAGCCTTAACTTGCGTAAGGAGTATGCCTTCGACTGGTATAACGATAAGGTTGAGTTCGACTACATACGTGGCGACAAGGTTTACGACTTGGTGTTCGACAGTCTCGACGATTTGTATCGTAAGATGGAGAATGGCCAGACCATTGTCTTGACCGAGGCTCAAACCGACTAACCCCGATAGGGTGGGGCTGAATGTGGCCCGACAGAATTTTGATAATAAAAGGTTATAACAAAAGTTTTTTCAAGTTGATTTTTTTATTGTAGTTGTTGCCCCTCGCATTGCCGAGGGGCTTTTTTGTGGTTCGATGAAAAGCTATGCAAGAATATTTGGGTAGGATAAAACTCTCCCCTTAAGATAGGGGGAGTCCCCTTTAGGGGGGAGGGGGTATGTTGTTGAATTCAAAATTCAAAATTCAAAATTAAGGCTGGCGCAACGGAAATTACTGCAACAGATAATGTCATGCCACCGAGCCAAAGGCGAGGATTGGCAGCAAAAGAAATGTCATGCCACAATTGGGTAAAGTATTGATTTACAAGTACGCAAGTGCTACCCTTACCCAATTGACTGGCATCAACCTTATATAAAACCCTCGCTACCAAGTCCGTATCTGCGAGGTAGTAATTCCCAAAGGTAGATTCCAATCATTAGCACAAGGCGATGTTGTTGGTATCTGTTAACAAGTACGTTGTGCTAATGTGGAATGACGGCCTGCGGGGCGGGAATGATTATACCCCTCTGTCCTGCGGACATCTCCCCTATATTAGGGGCGAAATTTTAGTAGTAAAATAAAAACTCTCCCCCTAAGATAGGGGGGGGAGGGGTATGTTGTTGAATTCAAAATTCAGAATTCAGAATTCAAAATTCAAAATTGTTTTGCTTACGCAACGGAAAATACAGCAACAATAGCTTGCGGTGTGTAAATAAAGGATAATGCCACGGAATCTTTCAGTGAGACCCTAAAATACTGAAGATCATAACGTGAGCAACGAAGGAAATAATCACAAAATTTTGTTTTTTTGAATTATAAATTCTACCTTTGCAGCCGATTCAGGCATAATGGGGCTCACCTTCGAGTGTTTTTTGGTGGGTTGAGTAATGCCGCAGGTTATACATTAAAATTTTATAAAACTATGAAAACACTTGAAATTAAGGCCGTTAAGCGTGACGGTTTTGGTAAGAAGGCCGCTAAGGCTTATCGCCGTGAGGGTTTGATCCCTTGTATTATCTATGGTAACGGTGAGGAGGTTGCATTCACTGTTGACACAAAGGCTGTAAAGCCCTTGATTTACACTCCCGACTCTTACGTTGTTGAGATCGAGATCGACGGCAAGGTAGAGAAGGCTGTTATGCGCGAGGTTCAGTTCCACCCTGTACGTGAGCAGATTCTCCACATCGACTTCTATCGTGTTGATGAGTGCAAGCCCGTTGCTATCGCAGTTCCCGTTCGCCTTACAGGTAATGCTGAGGGTGTGAAGATCGGTGGTAAGTTGGCGTTGTCAGCTCGTAAGTTGGTTGTTAAGGCTATGGTTGACAAGTTGCCCGATGAGATCGTTGTTGACGTTACTCCTTTGAAGGTTGGTCAGACAATCTTCGTTGGTGACCTCCAGTTCGAGGATTTGACTTTCATTACTCCTGCTACTACTGCAGTTTGCGCCGTTCGTGTAACTCGTGCTTCACGTGCAGCGAAATAATTGAAATAGTAGATGAAATACCTCGTTGTAGGATTGGGTAACATAGGTGCCGAGTACACCTCTACCCGTCACAACATTGGATTCAGAGTGTTGGATGCCTTGGCTGAGGCATCCAACGTCTCTTTTATGGCGGGACGCTATGGCTCTACGGCCACCGTGCGCCATAAAGGCCGTCAGATTCTGCTACTTAAGCCCTCGACATATATGAATCTGTCGGGAAAGGCTGTGCGCTATTGGATGGAGCAGGAGAAGATTCCTATCGAGAATATTCTTATCGTCTCGGACGATATTGCATTGCCTTTTGGTGAGCTGCGTATGCGTAAGAAGGGCAGCGCGGGAGGCCATAACGGCTTGAAGAATATCTCGGAACTACTGGGCAGAGAGGATTATGCCCGCATACGCTTTGGTGTGGGAGGCGACTTTGCACGCGGCCATCAGGTCGATTATGTGCTGGGTGAGTTCTCCGACGACGAGGAGAAGACCCTGCCCGATAGACTTAAGGTCTTTGGTAACGCAATTTTGTCGTTCGCTACGGCAGGCCCCGACCTTACAATGAATACCTTCAATAAAAAATAGGGTATAATGCTAATGGAGAGTAGGAGTTCCTTTGGGAGCTCCTATTTTTTGTGCGCCCATATTTTGGAGTGTTCTGCGAGTTGGGGTGTAGTCGCGGTGATTGCGGCTCCTAAAGCCTCTGTCTTACGTTGTTTTGCCTTGTCGTGGGTTTGCTTGCCGACTTCGATTGCCGCCATCAAATGGGCTGTAAAGGTGTTTTATTGTGCTGTGTTTGCTCGTTAGTGACGATATGTGGAAAAACCTTCTACTTACCCAAAATTTCGCCCCTATCTTAAGGGAGAGTTTGTATTATAATACCTAAACGTTTAGCCTATAAATTCTTTTTGTTGTAATTTCCGCTATTATACTTCAGGAAACAGCCGTTACGGCTGCCCCTAATATAGGGGAGATGTCACTTTAGTGACAGAGGGGTATAACATAATGCAAAATGACTATTTTAAGAGTTGCTCTGCTACAGCATCGTACCGCTCGTCTTTCCCTTCCGCTCGCCGCGGGGGCCCTTGCAAAAAAGAGATACGAATTAGAAAACGACTCCGTAAACCCTGTAGTAAGTAAGAATGGAAAGATTAAGACCGCCGCAACCGAAGGGCGAAGCCCGTAGGAAGATGCTTTTTTGCAGCCAGACTTGAGGTGCAAAAAAGTATCAATCACACTCAACAGGCTGTACTTGAAGCGGTTGGGATTGGCTCCCGTTCGGTCGCCTTTCCCTTTACTCCTTAATTAGCAAGCGGAAAATTTGCACGAGTATCGGCAAAGCCGAGACTGACTTTTATTTGACAAACGGCCACTGGTAAATAAATTTACCGATGACCGTTTGACAAAAAAAAGACTCGCAAATGCGAGTCATGCAAATTTTCCGCTTGATGCGGAGAGAGAGGCTCCAGAACTTACGAAATCATAGAAAATCATAAAATTTCAATTCGTTGTAAATTAAGCGTTTATAAAATTGTTAAATTCATTGAAACTCATAGGGTGCATTTTGATATATGAAAAATTGGGTGTAATTTTGGGTGTAACTTTTTAACGCACCCAAT
>JAGBIR010000032.1 GCA_017934845.1 Alistipes sp.
GAGACTCGCGAGCAGCGCATTTTGGAGTATATCGAGGCAAACCCACGTCGTTGGGTGGTTGGCCTAAGAGAGGGCTGTATGCTGCACCTTCACGATGGCAAGATGGATCTTATCGGTAGCCGTCCGATGCGAATCTTCAAGAAGGGAGTCGAGACCTACGAGGTTAACGCTGGCGACGATTTGAGTTTCTTGCTATAAATTATAATCCGCACAACTCTATGCTTTCCAATCCAAAGGCCATCACGGGCTCCGAGGGTGAGGATGCGGCTACGGTGTGGCTGCGCTCGAACGGTTTTTTGCTGCGCGACAGAAATTGGCGACAGGGGCGTTACGAGATTGATATTGTGGCCGAAAAGGGTGGAATTATCCACTTCATCGAGGTCAAGACTCGACGTGCCGGATCACTTCGTTCGCCCGAGCAAGCCATCACAACATCGAAGCAAAATGCTATGCGTCAGGCTGTTTCGGCCTACATTGCGCAGCATCGTATCCGCGGAGAGGTGGCATTCGATATGATTGCCATCGACAAATTTCCCGACGGGATGATGGACCTGAGATTCATTCCCGACATTGTCGAGATTGGGTGGTAATTTGGAGTGTTGGAGAAAAAAGCATACCTTTGTCGCGATAAAAATCGGAATATGCTTCTGTTATACGATATATGTATGGTCTTGTACGCCTGGATTGTGGCTGCAATTTCGCCTTGGAACAGCAAGGCAAAGTTGTGGACAAAGGGGCGTCGCAACATATTCGACCGAATGTCTAAACAAATCTCCAAAGAGGATCGTATCGTATGGATGCACGTAGCATCGCTCGGCGAGTTCGAGCAGGGACGACCTGTTTTGGAGGAGATACGCAAGCACTACCCCGAGTACAAGATTCTGCTTACGTTTTTCTCGCCTTCGGGCTATGAGGTACGCAAGAACTATGCTGGAGCCGATTACATCTACTATCTGCCAGCCGACACTCCGCGCAACGTTGAGCGTTTTCTTGAAATTGCGCATCCCGAGATTGCTATATTTGTAAAATACGAGATTTGGCACAACTACTTGCGAAAACTTAAAGCTCGCGGTACGCGTACATTTCTCATTTCGGCAATCTTCCGTCGTAACTCAATATTCTTCCGCAGCTACGGTTTCTGGTGGCGACAGTCGCTTGACTGTTTCGAGCAGATGTTCGTTCAAAACGAGGAGTCTCGCGAGCTGTTGCACGAGATTGGCTTCGACAATGTTATTGTGGCGGGCGACACACGTTTCGACCGTGTAGCAGCTCTTGCAAAAGCAGCTCCGAAGATCGACCTTGTCGAGCGTTTCAAGGGCGAGCAAAGACTCTTTGTTGCAGGCTCCACTTGGGGTCCCGACGAAGATATTTTGCAGCGATTAATCGACAACAATCCCGACATAAAGTTCCTCATCGCACCTCACGAGATGGACGAGGCTCGCATCGAAAAGATTATTGCAAACTCAAAGCACGGAGCGGTGCGCTACACTCACTGTCAGAAGGATACCGATTTAAGCGCAGTGCAGGTATTTATTCTCGATACGGTAGGCCTTTTGGCAGGTGCTTATAGCTACGCAACATGGTCATATATAGGCGGAGGTTTTGGTGTTGGTATTCACAATACGCTGGAGGCCGCAACTTTTGGCCTGCCTATTGCATTTGGCCCTAACTACCAGAAATTCAAGGAGGCACGCGATATGGTTGCGTTGGGTGCAGCTACAAAGGTCGAGTCGGCCGATGAGCTTGAGGCTTGGTTTAAGCCACTGCGTGACGATGCGGCACATTTGGCCCACACGAGCACAATAGCAAGGGATTATACTACGAAAAATCAGGGTGCTACACCATTGATTATGCAGGTTGTTTTCGGAAAGTAGTTTTAACGAGAATAGGGAAAATAAATAGGTGCGATGAAGAGAATCTCGCACCTATTTTTGTTTTCTCGTCCACTCGCCAATCTCCATATCCCGAATATCCGCCCCGTCGATGGTAAAACGAATTGCTGTACGGACGCTATGAAAACCATACTGCCCCGCTGCCCCGGGATTGATGTGCAGGAGTTGATAAATCGGGTCGAACATAACCTTCAGAATATGCGAATGACCCGCAATAAATATATCGGGCTTTGCCGACTGAATCATCCTTACAGCTTTAGGCGAATAGTGACGCGGATAACCTCCGATATGGGTAATCAACACACGTTTGCCCTCGCACTCAAAGAAGTTAAACTCGTCGAATGCACGTCGCATAACGCCGCCATCGATATTGCCCCACACACCCTTCAACGGTTTGAACGCAGCAATCTCGTCGGCCAACTCAATCGAGCCAAAATCGCCGGCGTGCCATATTTCATCGACATCCTTCAGAAACAGGCGCAGCTGCTCGTCAAAGCAACCGTGGGTGTCGGAAATGACTCCTATGCGTTTCATAACCTAATAATTTGAATTAATATAATCGGTTGGCAGGAAGAAGGTTCGGCACTCGGGAATTGCACCATCAACAATAAATGAACGACGTTGCAATGCCCGACGCTTAAGGACAAACTCCTCCATAAAGTTCATAATCTCGCTATGATTCTTGTGCATTGGCGTACTTGCCATAGAATGGGTTTCGTACTCCACCGAATAGAACCAATAAGGGCGACCGGCATTATGGAGTTTCTTGGCAATATATTTCGAACCATACATTCCACAGCCCAGCAGAGCCACCTTATTATAAGGTACTTGGCGGTCGGCATTGCCATGAAACAACAATATCGGGGCACTGTTTTCGTTCCATTCGGGCGCACCATCCATCGAAAATATAGCTCCGGCAAACGATATTACGCCAGCATAATTAAAGCCCTCGGGCAAAATCTTGCTCATTGGCAAGGCGTTAGATATGATATGTTCGCCCTGCAGAACGGTAATTGCACCGGCACTTGAGCCACTCGCAACGATATTTTCAGGGTCTATCTGCCACTGCTCGGCATGCTCAAGTATATAGTTTGTTGCACGAAACAGATCCTCAACAGCAATATTTATTGAGTTGTCGAGCAACTTAAAGAAATCAAACACACCAGGCGACGAAACATCCTTCATACCCAAGCGATAGTCAATCGACACCACATCGTAGCCCTCACTCGTAAGCCACTCGAAATAGGGAATATCGGCCTGTTTATCGCGTACGCCGCCCGAAAAGCCTCCGCCAAAAACAAAAATCACGCACGGACGCACACCCTCTCGCTCGGCCACATAGTGATCCATACGCAACGTATCGGCACCTTCAATGGCGTAAATATGGGTCTGCTTCTTAAGTCCCGATTGTTGCACACCATCGGCCCACGCGGTAACCGACCCAAACAACATTGCGCATAGCAATAAAATCACCCTTTGCATCATCCGTAACTTAAGATTTCTATTTATACTTTTCACCCCACAGGCGTTCCATTCGCTCGGCTATCTTTGCCTCGGTAGCATTCTGCACGTTAGGCTAATAGAACTTCGTTCCAGCAAGCGACTCGGGCA
>JAGBIR010000033.1 GCA_017934845.1 Alistipes sp.
ATCTATTGAAATGGTTACCAATAAGATAGATTATTTTAGTGTCAACCTGTGATATATTAATCAAAAATCTACTTCTTCTGCAATCTTAACCAGTCGAGCATAGCCTCCTGCCACTGCTCGCGGTAGGGGAATCGCTTGCTCATACCCCAGCCGTGCCAGCCGTCGGGATAGATATGTAGCGAAGCCTCGATACCCGCCTTCTTAAGCGCGTTGTAGTAGCGTGTGCTGCTGATGGGCGGAACAATCTTATCGTCATCCGAGAGCATCAACAGCGCGGGGGGAGTTGACTTCGTAACGCGGTTCTCGGGCGAATAAGTTGCGCGGTCGGCAGCTGTATGTCCCTCGCCCAAGAGGTTGTTGAATGTTCCCTCGTGGGTGAGTCCCCACTCGCCGGTAATAACGGCATACATCAAAATCGAGAATGCCGGCTCCTCGCCCGCAGGGGCAAATGTCGATGCGTAGGCTGCCAGGTGACCTCCTGCCGAGTAACCCATAATACCCACCTGCTTGGGGTCGATATGCCACTCCTCGGCATTGCGGCGCATAATGCGCAGAGCCTCGATTGCATCCTCCAGCGGCACTTCGCGGTGGCCGTTGGGCATACGATACTTCAGCACGCCACAGGTGATGCCGTTCTCGGCCAGCCAGCGCGCTGCATCAACACCTTCGTAGGTCATACAAACCGCCTCGTAGCCGCCACCCGGGCATATTACGATTGCCTGACCGGTAGCCTTCTCGGGCGCAGCCTTGTAGATGTAGAGTTCGGCCGACTGCGACCAATTGATGATGCCGCGGTCGATGGTCTCGGGTTTTGTCAGTTCGCTCGAGTGCGGAGCTGTGGTATTATCCCAAATCTTGATGAGCTGATCCTCTTTGTAATCATACTCCTGCGCTGCCAATGGCAATACGGCCAAAGTCAGCAAAAGGGCGAAAATTCGTTTCATAGTAGTTCTATTTTTATCTATTCTATAACTCTCGGTTGGGGTGGCGCAAGATCCACCAATACAAATATAGTGATTTTGCCGATATATAGCAAAACGAAATGCGGCGGAGACGAAAAAAAGAGAGTGTCATTGAGCAAAAAAGGTGCTTCCGAACAAAAAAGGTGCTTTCCCGTTTGGCTTTGTCTGCCCACTCGGAAAAGCACCTCTGAATAGGGTTCTACCCCTCCTGCTATTTTGCTTTATACCACGTCTTGGCTACACCGGCGTGCTCCAAGAAGTAGCGTTGCGACTTCAAGAGGTTACGCGCCTGCAAGACCATAGTCTTTGTCTCGCTCATAACCGTCAGGTAGAACATACTTGCCTTGGTGTTGCCAACGCCCTCGTTGATGCGCTGCAACTCCGACTTTGTGATGGCTGCAATGTGCTCGAAAAGCTCGTCACGCATTGTAAGTACGATGTCGATATCGCCGAAGTCGTTGTTCGTAAGCATACGGTTCACGCTGCCATAAATCTCGGCAACAGCATCGTTGATGTGCATCAAATCGTCGGTCTGCTCGCGCGAGAGGCCCTTATGGTTGTTGTCGATATGGTCGTAGGCCGGACGTGTGATATGTACCAGAGCCTTGGCAATCTCGCTCAGGTAGTCAACCACCTGCACATAGTAGAGCGAAAGCTCCAATCCCGAGCCCTTGAGCTTGCGCAACGTGGGCATAAGTGTATATTTGAGATGGCGGCTGCGCTCGTAAATCTCGTCGGATTCGCGAACAAGATCCTTCAGTGCCTTGCGGTCCTCCTTGAACAGGGCTACCAGCGTACGGTCGTAGATCTGAGTCGATACCTTCATCATATTGCAAACCTGCTCGACAACGCCCTCGACAGAGTCCTTTTCGATTGCATTTGCGGGCATTGTATCCTTCTTGTTACTCTTGAAGTTACTCTTTATGAGCATATATGCGCAGGCCAAAGTAACGACTATAAAGGCGGGAGTGCCACCCCAGATGAGCAACAGACCAACAGCGATGGCGATAATGAATGCACCGATACCCGTAACAAACCAACCCATAACAACGGTCATAACGCCCGTAATACGGTGTACTGCCGACTCTCGTCCCCACGCCTTGTCGGCCAACGAAGAACCCATCGCAACCATAAAGCATACATAGGTTGTTGACAAGGGCAGCTTGAGCGATGTACCAACCGAGATAAGCAACGCCGCAGTTGTAAGGTTTACAACGGCACGAATCTTATCGTAGGGTGCGCCATTACGCTCCACATCGACATACTCGAAACGCTTGTTGATAAACTCCTGTGTGCGCTTGGGAATTACGCGGTCGAGGAAGTTTGAAATACTAATCGAGGCGCGTACGATAGAGCGTGAAAAGACGTTTGAATCCTGCTCGCCGGCAATTATATCGTCGCCCTGACCAGCCAGCGAAAGCTCGGTCTGCGACACGTTCATCGACTTTGTCGAGGTCCACAGCGTGATAATCATCACTACGCCCGAGAGCAACATCCATATAAACTGCGCAGGCAGATTCTCGTTCAAACCCTCCATAAGGATTGAGGTCGAGCCGGCCTCCTTGGCAATGTTGTAAGAGTCGAGACCCGCGATGGGTACACCGATGAAGTTTACCAAGTCGTTACCCGCGAAGGCCAATGCCAAAGCGAACGTACCCGACAGAATATTGATTCGCAGGATGTTGATGCGGAAGAGCTGCATAAAGGCCAGTACCACCGAGCAAACAATCCAGCAAAGTATGATCGAAAGCAACAGGTTGTCGCTGATCCACGCATACATAGCCGTACCCGATAAAACGCCTTTCAGAGCCTTGAAAACGGCAAAATAGGCGATGGCTGTAAATGACATTCCGCACCATATAGCACCCAGCTTGCGGAAAATCTTAAAGTAACGGAACGAGAAGAGCAGTCGCGAGAACCACATAACAATCGTACCGAATATAAATGCAATCAACACCGAAAGCAGGATGGCCGAGATAACTCCCATGGCGCGTGTGGTGTTGATAAAGCCGCCCAAGTCGCCCAGATGGAGCGTCGGGCTGCCGGCAATCTTATAGAGTGAGACCGAAATGGCAGCACCCAGCAAACTGAAAACCAATGCTACGGTAGTCGAAGTGGGCAATCCCAACGAGTTGTAGATGTCGAGCAGGATAACGTTGGCAAACATCACACTCACATAGAGAACCATAATCTCGTGGAAGGTGAACAGGCCCGGGTTAAACATACCGCTACGCGCCACCTCCATCATGCCGCTCGAGGTTAGAACGCCTAAAATAATACCCACCGATGCTACGGCCAGAATAGTACGCATCTTTGCAACTTTAGCTCCGATTGCAGCGTTAAGGAAGTTTACGGCGTCGTTGGTCACGCCGACATAGAGGCCCGAGATAGCCAGAATGGCCAATACTGCGAGCATAATGGTGTACAATTCACTCATAAAGAAGTCTTTTTTGCCCGTTAAAAACGTTGCGTATAGGGCACTTTAATGTTTCAAAGTTAATACAATATGGTCTAACATAGCAACAAAAGAGCAAATCCTTAACGATAATTTAACATTGCATAGTCGCTCGTATCGCTGCCGATTACCTCGCTGGCGGAGTCGTCAGACGAATCATTTTAAGGAGCATTTTGCTGAAAATTCAACTGCCGAGTATATGGATAATCTTTTGTTGGGAGTTGTATTCCGAAAAGGTGTAGTGCAAAGCCGAGAGCGAACTGCCGGCATCGAATGGTGCGAAAATAAGTGTTTGGGCTAATTGGGCAACTCCCCAATTGCGTATTTGTGTGTTCGATACGCTGTGTCGCACATGATTTCTAAAAGAGAGAAAGAGTAGGCGATGTTCGTTGAAGGCTTGTTGCAGATGGGAGGGAATCCTCTTGTAAAGCGACCGACCGAGTCCGACAATAACCGAGGCGTTGTTTTTTAGGAGGGCGTCGAGTACTTCACGCTCCAGCGGGGAGTGGAATCCGCTTATGACAACCTTGTCGGTGTGGCTAATCTGCTCGGCCCACGTTAGGGCCAATTCTCGCGCCATAGGTGTTGAATTTCGAGATGCGAAAAAGGCTACCAAATCGCTATCCAGCAGCTCAATAGGCCCGCTATATTCATCTTGACTGAAATCCATAAAAAAGCGCAAGCGTTGTGTAAACTTACCCTTCGTTCAAGGTTTTGGCTACCCACCCACAAAGATAAGCAACACAAACGCCCACGCAGGCAGTGTACACTGCATTTTGCAATATACATACCAACGCAGACGCCTTGTTGCCGACCTTCCTGCGGGTTAAAATCGCCAAATTTTGAACGAAGAAGTGCCGTCAATAAAACATCTACTCATTATGTCGAACGTTACCCATTTCGGGCAAAGTCCAACACAAAGGTAGTGATATTTTTGGAAATAGATAGTTTAATGGTTAAAAAATAGATAGCAAGATTTTTTCGGCAGTAGGCACAAAAAAGCGCAAGCGTTGTGTTTGCTTATCCTGCACCAAGGCCTTAGCTACCTATTCACCAAAGACAAGTAACACAAACGTCTGCGCAGATAGCATATAGAGCTTTGTTGGCAATATATATACCATAACGCAGACGCCTTGTCGCCGACCCTCCTGCGGGTTAAAATCGCCAAATTTTGAACGAAGAAGAGTCGTCAATAAAACATCTACTCATTATGTCGAACACTACCCGTTTCGGGCAAAGTTCAACACAAAAGTAGTGATATTTTCTTAAATAGTTAGGTAATCTAAATTGAGGGCGAGTATTTTAGGCGATAGGCATAAAAAAGCGCAAGCGTCGTGTTTACTCATCCTGCACCAAAGGCCTTAGCTACCCATTCTCAAAGACAGGCAACACTAACGCCCACGCAGGTAGCATATAAAGCCTTATTGGCAATATATATACCAAGCACAGACGTCTTGTCGCCGACCCTTTTGAGAATAAAAAATTGCTAAGTTTTTTAGTGCAAAAATGTCGTCAATAAAACATCTACTCAATATGTCGAATAACACCCTTTCGGACGATATTCATTACAAAGATAGATATATTTTCGGAAATAAATGTTTTTTGCAAAAAAATATATGTATCTTTACCGATTGAAAAGAGTGTTAAAACTTAATATTAAATAGACTATGAAGAAATTTTTAATGACACTTGCGGCTGTGGCTATATCGCTTACAGCTATGGCAGATGAGGGTATGTGGCTTTTGCCTTACCTTCAGAAGATGAATATCAAGGATATGAAGGCCAAGGGTTGCCGCCTTTCGGCCGAGGATATCTATTCTATCAACCAGTCATCGTTGAAGGATGCTATCGTAATTTTCGGTGGCGGCTGTACCGGTGAGATCGTATCGGATAAGGGCCTTATCTTTACCAACCACCACTGTGGTTACGGCTCAATCCAGCAGCTCTCTTCAGTCGAGCACGACTACCTGAAGTATGGTTTCTGGGCATCTTCTCACGAGGAGGAGCTTCCCGTTCCGGGCCTTGCGGTGCGTTTCGTACGCTCTATCGAGGATGTTACAGCTCAGGTTTTGGGTAATGTTCCCTCTACGGCTGTGGGTGCCGAGCGCGAGGAGATGGTAGCTGCCAACGTTAAGGGCCTGAGCGAGGAGATGAAGGCAAAGAACGAGGGTATGACAATCCAGATTGTACCTTTCTTTGGTGGAAATCAGTATTTTGCATTCGCTTACGAGGTATATAACGACGTTCGTTTGGTTGGTACACCTCCCTCATCAATCGGTAAGTTTGGTGGCGACACCGACAACTGGATGTGGCCTCGCCATACGGGCGACTTCTCAATCTTCCGCGTATATGCCGACAAGGACAACAAGCCTGCGGCTTACTCAAAGGAGAACGTGCCTTACAAGGCACCCCGTCACTTGGAGATTTCGTTGGACGGCGTCGAGGAGGGTGACTTCGCAATGATTATGGGCTTCCCCGGCTCTACAACACGTTATATGACATCTTACGAGATCGACCATATGCTTCAGGTTGACAATCCTCAGCGTATCTTCATCCGTGGTGAGCGTCAGGCTATCCTTTGGGAGGCTATGGAGGCAAGCGACGAGATTCGCATCAAGTATGCTTCGAAGTATGCAGGTTCGTCGAACTACTGGAAGAACTCAATCGGTATGTCCCGCGGTATCGAGAAGTTGGGCGTGAAGGCTCGTAAGCAGGCCGAGGAGGCTGCTTTCCAGAAGTGGGCCGATGAGAATACCCTTCCCGAGGAGGGCTTCCAGACAGCTTTGCCCCAGATGAAGGATGTTATGGCGAAGATTGCTCCCCATGCTGCTGCACGTCAGTACCTGAGCGAGGCATTCCTGCGCGGCGTGGAGATCGTTATGGCATCTCGCCTGCCCGAGGCTCGCTTGGCCGATTTTTATAAGGATTACGATGCCGAGCTGGATCGCAAGGTTGCAAAGCGTATGTTTAAGATCGTTCGCGAGAATATGAAGCCCGAGGATCTTCCTTCGGTTTATACCGAGGTTATCGACAAACTCTATGGCGGCTGCTCTGACGACTATGTTGATTGGTTGTACGACAACTCAATGCTTACATCTTTGGAGAAGGCGCAGATGATTGGCGAGAACCGCAAGGATGATCCCGCAGCGCGTCTTTTGAGCTCTGTAATGGAGGTTTACATGCGTCACAACAAGGCTTATGCCGAGCTTAACCCCTTGTATGCCGATGCTCACCGCCTCTATGTTGCTGGTTTGATGCGTATGCAGCCCGAGAAGGCTTGGTATTCGGATGCTAACTTTACAATCCGCCTTACCTATGGTAACGTGTTGCCTTACTCGCCTGCCGATGCTATTACCTATAACTACTACACAACTTTGGACGGCGTGATTGCCAAGGAGGATAAGTCAAATCCGTTGGAGTTCACCGTTGAGGATAAGCTCAAGGAGCTCTACGCAAAGAAGGATTACGGCCGCTACGCAATGAAGAACGGTAAGTTGCCCGTTGGCTTCCTCTGCAACCTCGATATTACAGGTGGTAACTCTGGTTCACCCGTGTTGGATGGCAAGGGCCGTTTGATTGGTCTGGCATTCGACGGTAACTGGGAGGCTATGTCGGGTGACGTGGCATTTGAGCCCGAGTTGCAGCGTTGTATCGCAGTTGATATCCGCTATGTCTTGTTTGTTGTTGACAAGTTTGCGGGTTGCGATCATATTATGAGCGAGCTTTCAATCGTTCAGGGCAAGGCTCGTAAGAGCAAGAAGTAATAAAGTTGCTACTTTTATCCCTTTAGAGGTTACTTCCCTGCAGCGACTGAGGAAGTAACCTCTTTTTTTGAGTGATTTTATCAATTTATTGATAACTTTGTCGCAGCAAACGTAAAAGTTTAATCGCCGTTAGGGGCGAATTTGGGGTAGTATAGGAAAATTCTCCCATTAAAATAGGAGAGTACCCTTTAGGGGGAGGGGGTACGACAAGAGAAACGA
>JAGBIR010000034.1 GCA_017934845.1 Alistipes sp.
AGGCCTTTAGCCCGGTGTTTAGGTTTACAGAATTATATATAATGTATAATACGAAAAATTATCGCGTACCACCGCAACCCGTAAGGATTGCGGTGGAAATGCGATAAAAATTAATAGGGAATATTAGAACTCCTCAGGAGTCAAGCCACCTGCGAGGTAGCACTTAATGTTCTGACGAGCATCCTTAGCCTTATCATCGTTGCTCCAGAAATACTGGAAGTTGAGGTATACCAAACCATCCTCCAAATCGAGGTAGCAGCCGTGGTCGTTCTCCAATGAGTTAGTAACCTGATCCTCAGTAGACATACCTGTAGTTACACAGCACCAAGCCTTAACAACGAGCTTATTAGGATCACCATTGAAGTGCTCATCCCAATTAACGCGCCACTGGTAACCGCGACCCCATACATAGTATGCGTTCATATAAGGATACTGAACACCGAATACCTCGTACATACCCTCCTGAGTAGCCTTGGTAGGAGTGGTAATACCAACCATATAGTTAGAGTTCTGCCATGGGTGCTTTTCGTTATCAACGCTGTTCAACTTCTGAGTGTAGTTGTTAGCGTTACCCGGCTGGATGTTACCCCATGCACCGTACAAAGTACGCTTCAAGCGAACGTAAACAACATCGTCAGATGCCATCTTAGTACCCTCCATCAACTTGCTCTTATCCAAGCGGAAAGGCAATACAAACTCGTCACCGTTATCGAAGGCGATATCCTTCATATTAACAGAGATTGTAGCAGTTGTCTTAGTTGCGTCGCCAGCAATGTTTGCAGGAGTGCAAGTGATGCGTGAAGCATCGAACGCCTTGTAAGTCTTACCCTTCTTAGAGTTGTAACCAGCGATCAAAGACTCATCATAGATGAACTCGATAGGCATATCCTGACCTACTGCACCGTTGATAGATACCTCTACAGGGATCTGATAGTTGTTCTTAACAGCAGATACATAACGATCGGTGTTAGCAATAGTCATAAATACCTCCTGAAGGTCGATAACTACATAGTACATAACCTCCTGACGAAGTGTGTAAGCGTCACACTTAGCAACAACGGGCAAAAGGTAAGTCTTTGAAGGATCAGCCTTCGATGCGTTGATAGCAAGATCAAATGTCAAAGAAGAAGTCTCAGCATCGTAAACGCCTGTGCTGATTGTGTAGTACTCCTCAGCCAAAAGCTCGTGTGAAGTACCGTTAGCAGCGTTGTAAGCGTCAACAGCAGCCTGATTAGGCTCGAATGAGATCTTCTTAACATCGATAGTTGTGAAGTTTACAGTACCTGTAACCTCCAACTTACGAGTTACGTTTGCACCAGAGATGAAAGTAAGCTTCTGAGCGTTAGCCGAACCGTCGATAGTAACGATAGGCTCTGAATAAGCGAACTTAACCATTACCTCCAAAGCATCCTCCTTTGAACTGATAGTAGAACCTGCAGTAGGAACCAATGAGATAGGAATTGCATACTCCTCGGCAGCAGCAATTGAACCGGCGTTAGCCAATGTTGCAGCGGGCTTGAGGTTCAACATAACAACTGTATCCTTATCAGCGGGATCGAATGCAATCTTTGTATGCTCCAATGAGTACAATGACTCGGGCATAAGCTTCAAGTTGTAGCCGTTAGCCTCGTTATACTCGTTGATGAGAGCCTCGTTGATAACCAAGTCGAACTCTGCAGCTTTGCTCAGACCCTCGGTACGAGCCAGACGGAGCTCATACTCGTCTGTATCGTAAATTGTGATGGTATTTACAGTCTGCATACCGGTGTTAGAGAGCTCAACATCGGGATATACCACGATGGGATCGAGCTCTGCTTCACAGCTATAAAGTGCGAACACGGCAACGGCTGATACCAAAATATTAAATAATCGTTTCATATGTAATTTCAATTTTATTTTTGTTCAATTATTAGCGTTAAACCTCTGCTATTAATAGAAAGGTGCCTGAACCAACTCGGTGTTCAATGAAACCTCAGAAGACTTGATAGGCATCAAATAATGCTTAACATCGAAACGCTTGATAGCAACCTGAGTCTTGGTAAAGAATGAGGGGTCAGTAGCGTGCTCACCCTTTGACATATCGAAACCATACTCATTGTGGTTGAATACGCCCTCGGGACCGTGAGCGATGAACCAACGACGAGCATCAAACCAACGCTGACCCTCGTAGCAAAGCTCGATCATACGCTCGTGACGAATCTTCTCGCGCATATCCTCCTGAGTTGTATATGACTTGTAGCCGGGGATACCAGCACGCTCACGAATAGCGTTCAAGTACTGAAGAATCTCAGAAGCCTTTGACTGACCGTAGTACTCGTTCAATGCCTCAGCATAGCTCAAGTAGATCTCACCCAAACGGATGATGGGGAACGGAACAGTAAGCTGCCATGTATCGGTAGAACCAGTTGACTTGTAATCCAATGGAATGTTCTTACGAGGTGACAAACCAGATGTATTTCTATCACCCGGAGTGTGTGAGTGACCTGAAAGACCTGCATACCAGAAATCTACGATACCGTAGCCCTCTTCGTCAAGATCAGCTGCCGAGTTATCCTGACCATCGTAGTAGTAGTTTACACGCTGGTTGGGGAAGTGAATATCTGCATAGAAACGAGGCTCACGACCAACGAACATCTCGAAAGTGCCGGGGATTGTACCCAAACCAGCCTCTGAAGAGAACTGCTTGTTTGTAAACCAATCGTCAACGCTCTTGTCGGTAGTAGAACCATCAGCCATAAAGAACTCGTTTACGAAGCCCAAAGGCAATGAGTAGCGACCCTTCCATACGCCCCAACGGCCGGGAAGAGCACACTTACCCCACCACTGAACTGAGTTAGGCACAGCCCAGATGTTCTCGGGGTTATTCTCTGATCCCCAAGTAGTGGTGATCTTACGAATGTTCTCAACAACCTTCTCGAAGTCCTCTGCTGTCTTGGGGCTAACGATGTTACCGCCCTCGGGACGAAGCAAATCGAACTGAGGCATATCGATAACTACCTTAGCAGCATCGGCAGCCTTCTTCCACAACTCCTTGTTGTAAGTCTGGGGAATAAGAACTGTACCGTCGTTGTTCTTCCAGTTTGCATAGGTAGTGTTACCATTATACATAGGGCTGGCTGCCAAGAGGTGCATACGAGCCTGAATAGCGCGTGCAGCACCGATTGTAGGCATACCCAAGTGCAATGACTCGTTGAGCTCGGCACGCATACCGTTCTCGCAGCACCAGTTGATCTCTGAATCGATCCACTCGATGCACTCTGCGAAGGTATTACGAGCCTGAGGCTTTGCGATCTCGTCACCACCACGGCTCTTGTCAGAGATGGGCACCGGACCGTAAAGACGAACCAACATCCAGTGGTAGTAAGCACGCATGAAACGAGCCTCAGCATAGTACTGACGCTTCTCCAACTCACCCATCTCAGCGCACTGATCAAGGTTCTCCATGAAGATGTTACAGTGGCGGATACCACGGTAGAAACGCTCAAAGAAATAGAGGTTGTAACCGGTGTAGCCATAGTAGCTATCGGGGCTCATACGACCCTCTGACCAGTTACGGATGTAAGGCTCCTGAGTGTAAGCAGCCTCGTCAGTACTCCAGATGAATGGAATCTGACCGCAATACATCATCTCCTGCACCATGAAACCATTGTCGTTGTTGGTGCTGAACATTTGTGCATGCCATTTGCGAACCTGGTTCGCAGAAGCAAATACTTTGTCAAGTGAGTTCAACTCCTCGGGGCTCTGATCCAAATAGTCGGCGCAACCGGGCAGAATCATCAATGACGCAAGCAATAAATATATAATCTTTTTCATATCTGATACTTATTTATTAGAATGTTAAGTTAACACCAACGAATACCTGACGCTGCAAAGGATATTTGTCTGCACCTGTCTCAGGATCCCAGAAATCAGAGATAAACGGACTGATAGTAAAGAGGTTTACGCCCTGTACATAGAAACGCATTGAACCGCAGTGGATCTTGCTTGCCCACTTCTGAGGAAGAGTGTAACCCAACTCTACGTTCTTCAAACGGAGGTAACCGCTGTCGCGCTGCCACCAAGTAGAAGTCTTGTAGTTGTTAGTAACGGGGCCCTCGCTCAAACGGGGTGCGAACGCGTGAGGATTCTGGTTCTCGGGAGTCCAACGATCCAACCAAATTGTCATCACGTTACCCATCCACTTAGGACCACGGTCTGCCTGGAAAGGCTGGAAGTACCAACCACCGCTCAAGTAAGAAGAACGGTTAGCTGCACCCTGGAACAAGAATGAGAAGTCGAGGTTCTTCCACTTAGCTGAAGCACCGAAACCGTAAACGATCTCAGGCATTGCGGGGTTACCGATCCAAGTCTGGTCGGCGTCGTCGATCTTACCATCATCGTTCAAGTCCTCGTAGCGGATATCACCGGCGCGGAGCTGATCCTTACCCTGTGAGAATACAGTGTAGTAGTCGGGAAGAGCGTCGATCTCCTCCTGTGAGAAGAGGTGCATTGCCTTGTAACCCTTTGTCAAGCCATAACGTACACCCTTCTGATCCTGCCAAGGATATGCTACGAACTGACCATTCTCAACAACGGTGTTGCGAGTAAATGTGAAGTTACCACGAACCGATACGAACCAATCCTTGTTGATCTGCTTACCGTACTCTGCTGAAACCTCAAAACCCTTGTTCTCCATCACACCCATATTTGCATAGGGCTTAGTATCAGATGAAATAGGAAGACCTGTGATCTCTGAAACCTGAGGATTCAAGAAGATGTTCTCACGACGCTCGAAGAAGAAGTCACCGTTCAACTTCAAAGCATCCCAGAAGCCCAACTCGATACCGAGGTTGTACTTTGTAGCGACCTCCCAAGTAAGGTTCTCGTTAGCCATACGACCCTCACCGATACCTGACTCGCCACGGTTGAAGTTAACGCCGAAACCGCCGTAACCACCCAAGCCCTCGCGAACTGTTGACAAATATACGAAACGCTGTGAACCGATCTGGTCGTTACCTACCTGACCTACTGATGCACGGATCTTAGCCCAAGTAAGAACGCGGCTGTCGCGCAAGAATGCCTCCTCAGAAGCAACCCAACCCAACGCGATAGCGGGGAATACACCCATTCGGTTACCCTTTGCGAAGTTCTCTGAACCGTTGAAACCGATGTTAGCCTCAATCAAGTAACGGTTGTCGTAACCATAAGTTACACGACCTGCCAAACCGATTGAACGGTTAGGAAGTGCGTTCATGTAAGACAAACCAGCGTTGATATTGCGGTGATCCTTAGTAAAGCCCATAACCAAAGCACCAACATCGTGCTTACCAAACTTACGAGCGTAGTTGATAGTCAACTCGAGGTACTGGTCACGTGAACCTGCAGAAGCCTGTGAGTAACCAAGAACATCCTGGTGATTCTCCTTCTGGTACTCCTGAATGATCAACTCACCAAACTCATCACGACCTGAAGCCTCCCAGAAGCTGATACCGCGTGAACGAGTCTCAGTAGTGGTGTTAGAGTAGTCGTATGCGTAGATCAACTTTGCAGTAAGACCCTCGGTGATGAACTTCAAATCCTGAGCGATAGTAAGGTTGGCACGCAATGAGTTACCCATTGTCTTACCATAACCCTTCTGAGTCAACATGCTGTAAGGGTTGTTCAAACCGTCACGAGCTGCCAAACGACCATCCTTAAACAAAACGGGCATTGCGTTAGGAGCTGCGTTGATGATATCACGATAGATAGCGTCAGAACCCTCAACAGGAGTAGTGTTCTCGATAACGTTACCCTGCAAGCCGAGGCTAACTACAGTAGTAGTTGTGATATCCATATCAACGTTTGTACGGAAGTTGTAACGCTTGTAGTTAACGTTCTTACCATACTGACCGATCTCTGAAGGAACCCAGTCATACTGGCCGGGATGAACCTTATACTGACCATCCTGGTTGTAGAATGAAAGCGCAGTAAAGTAACGTGCAAACTTACCACCACCAGAGATGTTGGCACTTACCTTCTCTGACAAAGATACATCCTTCATCAAAAGCTTCTGCCAATCAACATCGGGGTAGAGCTCGGGATCAACCTGTGAGCGCATAGCCTCAATCTCGGCCTCAGTGAACTTTGTAGTCTGTGAAGAACCCGGAGTAGCGTCAACAGCCTCGTTATACAACATTGAACGAGTAGCTGCATCTACGAACTCCAAACGCTTTGATGCGAATGAGAAGCCCTGCTCATAACGAAGGTCGATCTTTGCGGGACCGTCGAAACCACGACGAGTGTTGATCAAGATTACACCGTTCGCATCGCGCACACCGTACACTGCAGTAGCAGACGCATCCTTCAAAACGCTGAATGACTCGATCTCGAGGGGATCAACGTTGTTCAAGGGACGCTCGATACCATCGACCAATACCAACGGATTGGGGTCACCGGTAAATGTAGCGATACCACGGATCCAGAACTGAGCGTCATCCTTACCGGGCTCACCTGAAGACTGCAACGCAACCATACCGGCAACGTTACCTGCCAAAGACTGTGAGAGTGAACGCACGGGAACGCGCAATGACTGAGGACTTACAGTCGAGATCGCACCTACGACTGACTCCTTCTTCTGCGTACCGTAACCTACGGCAACGACTTCAACCTGCTCGATGTCGGTTGCCGAAGGCTGCATTTCAACCTTTACGGCCTTACCGGGCATAGCAGCAACCTGCTCTGTCTCGTAACCGATAAACTCTATAACGAGCGTCACATTTTGGGCAGCTTTGATTGTAAATTGACCATCGATATTGGTAACAACGGCATCAGATGTACCCTTGACCATTACGATAGCACCGACAATCGGCTGGCCTGCTTCATCAAGCACGACACCCGAAACCGTGGATGTCTGCGCCCACAGTAGCGATACCGAGCAAACGGCTGCTACTAGCAGGAGTGCTTTCTTGAAAAAGCGATTAATAGTTTGTTTCATACCCATAATTTTGAGATTTAAAATAATTTGGGGTTAATAATAAAATAAAAAATTGTGGTGGTTTTCATTTTTTTAGTCCTCAAAATTATTAAATAATGTATGTACGATTGTCCATTTTGCGTTCATTATATGGTGCTTGGGAGGATTTTTTTGTTTTTCTGTACGATTTTATCCTAAAATGCACTCTTGTTGCGCGCAAATATGTCATTTTAATGAGTGCGAGTATCAAAATGCCCGAATTTTGTACTATGTGTGAATATATCTTTTATCGCTAATAAATCTGATTGCTTTTTAATAATTCTTGTTTAGTTGCTGCTGAAAAATGGCTGTTGAAAGCCTCTGTTTCGACGAAGTGCAAGATGTCCCTCCCGAATGGTCGAAATCGCTGGCTGAAATGCAAGGTGAGTGAAGGGTGGCTTGGCGGTTATCTATGTTTGCTGGAATTTTCTATCGAGACGCCAAGGTCGATTCTTCTATCGGCGATTTTTTATAAATCGACACCGCGTGAGTCTAAAAATTTTATAATATATTATCTGCCGAGCGATGGAGTATTCGACTAAAATTTGTATCTTCGCATATAGAACAACGTGTCGCGTTGTGGCTCTATGATTGCATAGTGTTTTGTTGCTACATTGTAACTCGCTCTGTTGCAGCGCATGCGATGCTTTTTTAGCCATTGCTACACTTATTTATTGATGTATGAAACTGAAGGAAATCCTCTTTTTCTTTACCGATACCATCTTCCGCAAACGCCCCGAGGAGTATAACAATCCCGTGGTGAGGTGGGGTGTGCGCCAGTATCGTCTGCTCTTTTATACCGTGCAGGGCTTGTCGCAGCACGGAACGATGGTGCGCTCGGCGGCTATGACCTTCTATACGCTAATCTCGATTGTTCCGATCGTGGCATTGGCGTTTGCTGTGGTGAAGGGCTTTGGTTTGATGGATGGTTTGATTGATAACCTCTATTCGATTTTGCCGCAAGTGCCTGATGTTGTGGATTATATAGTCGAGTTTGCGCAGAACGCATTGGCTCGTACGCAGAGTGGTTGGGTAGCTGCAATCTCGTTGGCTACACTCTTTTGGTCGGTCATCAGCCTATTTAGTTCAGTCGAGGACGCCTTCAATAATATCTGGGAGGTGAAATCCTCGCGTGGCATAGCACGAAAGTATAGCGACTACATTGCCATTATCGTAATTGCTCCGCTGTTGTGGGTCGTTGCGACCTCTACGGGAACCTATATGCGCGAGATATTCGGCATTGATGCCTTTGCGGGTATGGAGCTTGTCTCGCGACTCTTCTCGTTAGTTGTTGCGTGGGCGATGTTCACCTTTATATATATAATACTGCCCAATACGAAGGTAAAGTTCAGTTCGGCAGCCATTGCGGCCATATTTGCCGGTACGGTATTTTTGCTTTTCCAGTGGGGTTATGTATATTTGCAAAAGACAATGACCTCGTATAACGCCATTTATGGTAGCTTCGCTGCTTTGCCGCTCTTCCTGCTATGGATGCAGATTTCGTGGGAGATTTTGTTGCTGGGCGGTGAGCTTTCGTTTGCTTTCCAGAATGTGCAACGCTTCGACGAGGAGCGCGAGTCGCTGTTGGCGAGCTACGACTGCCGTCGTAAGTTGATGGTTGCCATTATGGTTATCGTCTCGCGCGCCTTCCGTGATGGCAAGGGGGCGGTCAATATGGCGGAGATACGCGGCGAACTGGAGGTGCCGACGCGAATTTTGAGCAATGTGTTGTTTACGCTCGTCGAGGCCGAGATGCTCAACGAGGTGCATCGCGGTAAGCACGAATATGAGGTTAGCTATGCGCCGGCGCGCGATATTAACTCGCTGCGCGTATATGATGTGCTGGAGGCGGTCGATAATCGAGGTTTCGGTCGCGATACAATCGATATGAAGGGAGCCGATGTGGATGCTTGCGCCGTGGTGGTCGATAATTTGAAGAGCATAACGCGCCAAAGTGCCGAGAATGTGAAGATTGTGGATTTAATGTAGAAATTTGAGTATATGTCGAGGATGAATGATGTTATAAGCGTCGTGGTTGTTGGTAGCGGAAATGTTGCCGAGGCTATGGCGGTTGCCGTTTCGGAGTGCTGGGGCCTGGAGCTGCGTCAGATTGTTGCGCGCAACAGAGAGCGAGCTATCGAGGTCGCTACGCTTGCGCGATGCGAGTGGACCGATGACTTCGAGGAGGTTGCCGATGCCGACTTCTATATCATTGCCGTCAGTGATCGCGCTGTGGGCGAGGTGGCATCGAAACTGCGCCGTGCCGAGGGCTCTATCGTGGTGCATACGGCCGGCAGTGTCGGCTATGATGCTCTTGGCGAGGGGCGTTGCGGTGTGTTGTATCCGTTCCAGACCTTTACGCGTGGCCGCCGAGTAGATTTTCTCGAGGTGCCGCTCTTTATTGAGGGTAGCACGCCGGAGGTGAGTGCCCACATCGAGCATCTTGCCAATCTGTTGAGCCGTCAGGTATATTTTGCCGACTCGGAGCGTCGTCGCGAGATTCATCTTACGGGCGTTTTGGCGTGCAACTTCGTTAATGCACTCTACTCAATGGCTGCCGACCGCTTGTCGGCGCAGGAGAATCTGCCTTTCGACGTGTTGTGTCCGCTTATTATGGAGACTGCGCGCAAGGCTGTCGAGTCGGAGCATCCGCGAAAGGTGCAGACGGGCCCTGCCGTCAGGGGTGATAGGGCAGTTGCCGAGCGACACGTTGCAATGTTGGAGGGCGAGGAGCTTAAACAGCAGCTTTACCGATTGCTCGACGAGTATATTTTTCAAACAAGCAGAAGATAAAACAACTATATATGGGAACTTTCAAAGAGGATATAGCCAAGACCAAAGCCTTTGTCTTTGATGT
Source organism: Alistipes sp. (assembly GCA_017934845.1). Lineage (GTDB taxonomy): Bacteria > Bacteroidota > Bacteroidia > Bacteroidales > Rikenellaceae > Alistipes. The sequence continues at coordinate 9,828 of JAGBIR010000034.1, forward strand.
CGATGGCGTGATGACCGATGGCGGAATTATGCCTATCGGCGACGGATCGGATTTTGTTAGAAAGTATTATGCCAAAGATGGTTACGCCATAGCCTATGCCATCCGCCGCGGCTATAAGGTGTGTGTCATCTCGGGTGGCCACGGCAATCTGTTGCGTGCGCGACTCGAGCGTCTGGGCGTGACGAAGATGTACCTTAACTGTATGGATAAAATTGCCGCTATGGATGAGTTTTTTGCCGAGTACGATATCGACCCCGCGACGACAATCTATATGGGCGACGACATTCCCGATCTGGAATGTATGCAGAGGGTGGGAATCCCCGTCTGTCCTGCCGATGCCTGCTCGGAGGTTATCGAGGCTTCGCGCTATGTGTCGGAGTTCGATGGCGGCAAGGGCGCGGTGCGCGATATAGTGGAGCAGACCCTGCGTGCGCAGGACGAGTGGGCGAAGGATCGTACGGGCGTGCTGGGCATAGCCTCGAAGTAGAGTATTAAAACCGACCTGAAGATATGAGTGAAGAGAATCAGTTGCAGTTGCGCCGCCAGCGGGTGTTCGACTTTCTGGCTGCCCACGATATTGAGTATGAGGTGTATGACCACCCCGAAGCTCCGACCATAGAGATAGCGCGCGAGTATTGGCGCAAGGATGGCTCGAAGCATTGCAAGAACCTCTTTTTCCGCAACCACAAGGGCAATCGCCACTATCTGGTGGTGTTCGACAGCGAGCAGTCGATGGCTATCCACGATTTGGAGCATCGTCTGCATCAGGGTAAGCTATCGTTCGCCTCGGAGCAGCGTATGGAGCGATATTTGGGACTTCGCCCCGGCTCGGTGTCGCCTTTCGGATTGATTAACGACGAGGAGAACCACGTTCATCTGTTTCTGGATGCCAACCTGCGCAACGAGCAGTCGCTCTCGTTCCACCCGAACGACAATACGGGTACGGTGGTTATCTCGCAGGAGATGTTCCAGCGATATCTGGCTGCGGTGGGAAATACCTACGAGTATATTGAACTATATTAATCCTAAGTTTTCTGCAATAAAAAACGGTCTGAATTCGTTTCAGACCGTTTTTCTATTTATTAATGACGACCTCCCATCGGTGGGCCCATCATTCCGCCGGAACGCTTACCGCCCTCCATGATGCCGTAGTCGGCCAAGTTCTTCGAACCCTTCTTGCCGAATACGCGCAAGTTGTAGGTGAACTGCACGGTGAAGTAACGACCTATGACGCTGTTCCACGCATTCTGCGTATAACCCGAACCTGTTGTACGCGAGAAGGCTGTGTTCTGATTGAAGATGTCGTTCACACCAACCATAATCTCGCCCAGCTGGTTGCGGAAGAGCTTCTTACCCAAGTATGCGTTGCAGAGCGTGTATGAGTCGTTGTAGTCGTTGGTAAAGCCGATGTACTGAACGTAGTTTGCCGAAGCGGTGAAGGTAAAGCCCTTCCAGAATACTGCCTTGAGCGCGCCCGTAGCTGTGTGGTTGAAGTACTCGTTCTTGCCGCCACCTGCCGCCAGCGAGTTGTCGGCCTGATTGTATGTTCCGTTCCACGAGAATGTGAAGTCGATATTCTCCGAGATGTTACTGCTCAATACGGCACGCGCGTCGTAGCCCATATTGCTTGCAATGTTCTTCTCGCCATTGACCAACGACGGAGTCTTCGAGTAGTTGATACCCGCCATAATGTTGAAGTTACACTTCATAAAGTTCAATGGAATACCCAAGTTGAAGTGCGTACGCAGGTTGATGCGACCATCGACGTTCTCGTAGGTCGAGTAACGCAATGGGGTGTAGCCCAACTCGTCGGCAATCTGCTTCATAGTACCCGTCTTATCCTCGCTGGTGTAGAGGCTCGATGCCATGTAATCCTGCGTTGCGTTGAACGAGAACATCCACATAAAGGTGCGGCCCTTCTCCAGATTGGTGTAGTTGTAGTGGAAGTTTATGCGGTGCGAGTAGGCGGGATTCAGTTTCTCGTTACCGCGCCATACGTTCTGCGCGTTCGATATGTCGAGGATGTTCTGCAACTGCCAGATGCCCGGATTCTCGGTGTAGGAGCTTACGAACATACGAATAGAGTTCTGACGGTTGATGTTGAAGTTGCCCATCATAAAGTAGGTCACGTCGTTATACGAGTGCTTGATGTCCTGATCCTTCGCGCTGTCAATCATACCCTTGAGCGTAGAGTATTGGTAGTTGACATTAACGATTACCGTGTTGCGATCCTTCGAGTAGCGGAAGCCCGGACCTGCACTGTGGGTTACGTAGTCGCTGGTCTGGTAGCTCGATAGATTCTCATCTTTCTGGCCACCCTCGTAGTTGCTGTTCTGGCCGAAGTTCCAAGTCGATTTGTCGCTCTTCTGGCCCGAGTAGTTGACGTTATAGCGAAGGGTAATCTGCGATGACTTCGAGATAGGCTCGGCATAGGTGATGCTACCGCCTGCACCCATATTCTTTGAGTCCGAGAGACTCTCCAGATAGCGCATAATAGGAGTCGCACCTATAACCACGCCCTGCTCGTCACGAATAACATCGGTAGTCTGCTGAACAGAGAACGAGCGTGAGTCATAATCGAAGTTACGCGTACTGATGCGGCCATCGACGGTAAGCAGACGGCCCGTCTTGCCCAACTTTACGCGATACTGCACAAACTCCGAGAAGCGCAAACCATTACCGCCACCCTCCGAGCCGCGGTCGATGATGTCGTAAATCTTCTCGCCCTCCTGCAAACCTGTGGTGTGGCTCCAAGGGTCGTAACCCTGGAAGCTGACGTTGGTGCGCGACATTATAGAGTGGTTCTCGCTGATGCGCCAATCCAATCGCAGGTTCAAGCGGTGGTTTGAGTTCGTGTTGTCCGACTCGCCCGACTCGGTAAGTGTACCCTGATCGGCAAGCGGTGCCTCATACCAGCGAATCAACTCCGAGAGGTTCTTGGTGTGAGTCTTGTTGAAGAAGTAGCTCGCCTGCAACTTGAAGGCCTCCTTCTTGCCCCACGAGTTAGAGTAGTTAAGACCCATAGAGCCTACGTTTGCTACACCGCTCTGCGGACGCACCATATATTGACCAACGCCACGACCCATACCGCCGCCCATACCGCCGGTAGAGCCCGTTACGCCCATAATATCCTCGAACGAGAAGTTCTGCTGGTTGATGTTGTTCAACAGACCGATAGCCGACAATCGGCTTGAGCCTGAGAAGTAGTTTACATTTCCGCCGAAGTTGTATTTATGTGAGCTTGTGATGTCGTCGGTATCCTCCTGATAGCCGTAACCGCCATAGAGCTTACCAAATACACCCTGACGCATATTCTCGTGCGTAACGATATTCAAAGCCTTGTAGCCCTCGCCATCGTCCATACCCGAGAACTCGGCATTATCGCTCAACTTGTTTACCACCTCGACCGACTTTACAGCCTGTGCAGGCAGCGAGTTAAGAGCCGTCGATACATCCTCGCCGAAGAA
>JAGBIR010000035.1 GCA_017934845.1 Alistipes sp.
GGTTACCGATGCAAATAGCGAGCGTATTGCTCGTCTGCCTCGTATGTCAGCTTCGGATACTCGCAACGCTTTGATTGACGAGATTTGCTACTGGTTGGAGGAGCGTCAGGCTCTGCCAAATGAGCGTTCTTATGCAACGAACTACCGTATCGGTGCTGCCGTAGGTTATATGTTGGCAGGTAAGATGTGTATGTGGGAGAAGCGTTGGAACGATGCTATCCGTATCTTCGGCCACTTGGAGGATATCTATGGCAATGGTGCAGGTAACGACCCTTCGGGTGCGTTGTTGCAGTATCCTTTGTCGGATATTCGTTTCCGCGAGAAGTTCACCAAGGAGTCGATTTTCGAAATCCCTGCAACAAGCGAGGAGTTTGGCCTTCAGGTTGTAGGTGCTGTGGCAATTATTACCACACCGTTCCGTGAGACTTCGGAGCAGTTCGAGGATCCGGAGGATGAGAACTTTGCAGACCAATCTATCGAGTCGGATATCTACCGTGGTGTAGCTATTCCGGAGCTTGGTAAGGAGGCTCGTACAGTGTCGCCATTGTTGCCAACGCAGCACTTCTACAAGACTTTGATGGTTGTGAATGGCCCAGACCGTCGTTGCGCTACCTATACTACTACGGGTGAGTTGGTTAATGGTGGTAATGCCGGAGGCTACTTGGCTTGGGGCTGGCACGGCTGGAGGAAGGGAGAGAATAGAGATTTGGTTCCTCGTCGTTACCTATTCTTCTCGAATTCCAGTAGCGCATCGGGTCGTCCAAATCTTGGTGATAAGTTCTGGTGTCCGGGTATGGTCTATACCAGCGACTTTAATAATCCAAAGGTATTCCGCTTTGCGGGTGCTATCTTGTGCTTGGCCGAGGCTCATCTCCGTATGGGTAACTTGGTTAAGGCTTGCGAATACCTCAATGCAGTGAAGGAGCGTGCGGGTATTGAGCTTGTTTCGATGGCAAACTTCGCAAGTGCTGATCAATTGTTGAAGGAGATACAGGATGAGGCAGGTCGAGAGCTCTTTGGTGAGTTCAACCGCCGTTACGACCTTATCCGCTGGGGTATATGGTATGAGCGAATTCAGGAGTACTCGGAGTCAACATACTTGAAGGACTATACGCTGAATAAGCCTTGCCGTGAGTACTACCCAATACCTAACAAGCAGGTTGTTCTCTCGGGTGGTGCATTGGATAATAATGAATATGCTAAATACGGATTGTAATGAAAAGGATAGTTTTTATATGCGTAGCAACGGTGTTGGCGGTACTCGGAGTATCGACTTCGTGCCAGAAACCGTTTGAGTTTGATCACCTGCTTGCTGTCGATTTTGTACAGATAGACCCAACCTATGCAAGTTGCGAGGAGTGCTTCTATGTATATTCGACCGAGAGCTGGGAGATTGAGGTTGTAAATAGTGATCCACTTGATAACGAGTGGTGCAAAGCCGAGCCTGCAGTAGGCAAGGGTACGATGATTGTGAAGTTGAAGTTCGATACAAACTTCTCGATAGATCCTCGTCAGGCAACCGTCTATATTCGCACAACATCGGGTACGAGAGTTGAGCGAATGATTGCAGTAAATCAAACAGGTAATGTATAATAGGGGAGGAACAGTATGAAAAAGATATTATTAGCAACCATTGTTGCCGTATCTGCCCTTGCGGTGTCGTGTAACTACACCGATGCGTGGGATGTGCCTGTTGTTAAGCTTGGTGCTTACGAAAAGGTCTTCTATCCAACGCCAGAGGAGGGTGATTTGACAATTCGTGTAACCTCGAATGTGGCCTATGAGGCTCGCATCGTAGATGGTTACGAGTGGATAAAGTTTGCAGATACAAAGGATGCTGTATTGCCTTGCCTTGGCAGTGGCGATATCGCAGTTCACTACGGAGCGAACCTCTATGGTAAGCGAGTAGGCCGTGTTGTGTTGTGCGCAGAGGGTCGTACCGATACCGTGGCGATTAAGCAGCACGGTGTATATCAGGACAACTTCTCGATTTTCGACGAGGATAAGAGCATCTTCTCGTCGGGCACCACGATTAAGGTCCCTGAGGCTGGTCAGAGCTATGTTATTCGTCTTAACTGCAATGAGATTGCAGCTAATGTGAAAACGAAGACCACAGATCCTGACTTTGTGACAGACCTTCTTTTCGAGCACGATGTCCTCTCGTTCACCGTTAAACCAAATACTTACGAGCGCCCTCGTCAGGCACAGATTGAGCTCTCGTATGTGAATGGTTGGGAGGAGAAGTTCGCCTTGACAATCTACATC
>JAGBIR010000036.1 GCA_017934845.1 Alistipes sp.
AAGCCCCACGCATCGCGCGGATTCTGCGTAATGGGCGAAATCCATATTGTTGAGATACCCAAGTCAGAGAAGAATCCATCCTTAATCTTTTGGGTAATACCCAACAAGTCGCCACCCTGATAGTCGGCCTCAAACAACACTTCGGGCGAATTGAGCGGCTGGTTATTATCTTTGCGGCCATCGTTAAAGCGGTCGATCATCAACGAATACAACACCTGCGCCTCGCGGTCACGACGGCTAAGTTGTGCGGTACTATTCACTACACTGCCATTCTCCAAGGGAATAAGCAAATCGTTGAATCGGCACTTCTCGCCAGCAGCAAAGACTCGCAGGAATGATCGCTCGAAGCTCTTGGCATCCTCGGGGATAAGAATCTCGAAGCTATTGCCATTACGAAGGATGCTCTCCTCGGGCAGGCGGCAATTCTGCCACATAGCAACCACCTCGTCAACCGGTTGCGTAGCCTCCAGCACCACCATATGTAGCATATAGCCCGTGCTTAAGAGTTTGCAGTCGTTATCGCGCGCTCCGGCATAAGCCACTACCGACACACAACGGCCCTGCTGCCACATCTCCAATGTAGCGACAAAGGCATCGGCAGGAGCTGTAACCTCAAATTCGCTCCAATCCTCGGCCAAAGCCTTAACGGCCAGAGTAGAAGAGGTGATTGAATCGGCATCATTCCACTCGGGGAGGAAATCGGTAAGCATCAAACTATTCTTGCCCTCCTTTAACTGTACGGGGACAATCGTACGAGCATTACCCGTCGCGGGGAGGTTATTAAATAAGGTACTCTGGCAACCGCACAGCGCAATGGCTGCCACAAGTGCAAAAACAATCTTTTTCATAAAATTACAACTCAATAATGATTGAAGAATATGCCGGCATAGTCAATACGTGCTCCGTAGCACTCTTGCTCTCAACCTTAACACCATTCATATCGGCAACGGGAGCCTTGATGGCGTGTCGTACGGTATGCGTACTCTGCGTTTCAGATACGTTGTGTACAACCAGCAGACGCTCCGAAGCTGCCGTACGGTAGAATACCATCACCTGCTTGTTATTCGTGTCGCTATCGCTGAAGCCCTCGGGAAGCTCCATCGAACCCGAAGCCAACGCGGGATAGGTGTTACGCAGACGCATAAACTTACGATATACGTTATAAATTGACTTCGCATCCTCGGCCAGAGTCTTAACCGTACCGGGGCCCAGATCGAAGTTATTCTTCGCCTTCATCCACGTTGTACGATATGTATCCTCGGCCTTGGGAGCCCACAACATAGGCTCACGAACATTCTCGTCGCCCGTTGACTTATCTCCCATCATACCAATCTCCTCGCCATAATAGATAAATGGAGAGCCGGCCGATGTCAATAAAATTGCGCCCGCCATCTTTGCGCGCTCCAGCGACAATGCGTTAGAGCCACCCAGTGCAGTACGCGCACGATGCTCGTCGTGGTTTGAGAGTTTTGTCGCGTGGATATAATCCGAGCGATACTTCTTATACTCGGCCTGCGCACCCAAAATATCCTTTGGGAACCACTTGGCGTGAGAGTTCTTGATGGCATACAGCATCCAATTCTCCCAAGCCGTAAAGTCGAACAACGCGGGCAAGCCCTTGTAATACTTCGCCATATCGGCTGTACCCATCCAGCACTCGCCTACCATATACAAATCCTTGTAGCCAAGAGCCGACTTACCCTGAAAATACTGATTCAGCGTAGTATAGAAGGTATTGAGGAAGGTAGGATTCTCGTTCGACGTCTGATTGTCGTAGATATGCTTTACGGCATCCAAACGGAAACCATCTACACCCTTGTCGATCCAGAACTTTGCAGCGTCGGTCAACGCCAAGAATGTTGGATTGGTAGCGCACGACGCAGCAGGGCCGTAGTTAAGGTCGGGCATCGAAGAGTCGAAGTCGCCAAAATACCAATACTGCACGCCGCCCGTTGTAACCTTATGCCAGCCGTGCCAGCCCTCGCGATCCTCCTTCGTAAAGTTGTAGAATTTACGGTAAGGGCTATTCACATCGGCACACGCCTCCTTAAACCATGGATTAAGCTTCGACGAGTGGTTAAGCACATAGTCCAGAATCACGCGGATATCGCGCTTGTGAGCCTCGGCAATAAGCTTCTCGAAGTCCTCCATCGTACCATACTCGGCCTTGATACCCTTATAGTCGATAACATCGTAGCCGTGGTAAGAGTCTGACGGGTGGATAGGAGTAAGCCAGATACCCGACACGCCCAAATCGTCAAGATAGTCCAACTTGGCGGTAATACCATTCAAGTCGCCCACGCCATCGCCATCGGAATCGGCAAACGAACGGACAAAAATCTCATAAAAGACGCCGGCGCGTTTCTCGCCATCGAAGGCACGAGCCTCATACTGCGACACCTTATCGACAATATCCTCGGTAGCGGGCTTATCGCCTTCGTTACCACCGCCCATATTGCCGTTGCCATCATCGACATCTTCGCTGCAGGCCGCCATAGCTAATGCGGCAACCAAAAGCAACTGAAACAGGAAATTTCGTTTAATCGTCATTCTCTCTAATTTTTATTTTTTCTCTTATTCTCTTGGAACCGGCAGGCCGATCAAAGCCTACCGGTCAAAAATGTATCTTAATAAGCTATGAATTACTTCTTCGATACAATGATAGTTGCGGGTGATACGGCAAGGTTCAACTTGATAGTATAGTCACCAGCCTCCGAAACCTTCAGGTTACCACCATCGGGAGCCAAAGCCAACTCTGTATCCAAAGTGAACTCTACACCTGATGCCAAACCGAGGTTGAAGTCCCAGCCACCGTTCATACGAACCTTGAACTCGGGATCGATTGCAGCCTCGCCGGTATAGATACCCTTACCCTCTGATGTAAGGTTAACATCATTATCCCAGCTTGAGCCGTTAACGTTACCAATCAATGCAACCTGTGTGATAGGAGTAGCCGTAGCAACACCAGTCTTTGCCTGTGCATCGAGCTTAACATCCCAGAAGTACAAACCGAACGGAATAGCCATATCGCCGCCATTACCATCGATGTCGTAAACATAGGTAGTACCCTCCTGCAATGTACCGCCCAACCAAGTTGAGAAGCCGGGGTAAGTAATCTTGAACTTTGCGCTCTCGGCATCGCTACCCTCGGGCTTGTACATATCAACGAAACCGCCATAACGGCCAGACTCACCCTTGAAGTTATAAAGACCCGGAGTAGGATCGCCATTGTTCCAGTTGTAGTGAGCAAATGCACCTGTTACCTCCAAATAGTCGGGGTTAGCCGAGAGGTCAGCCACCTTACCGTCGATAGCCAAAGTGATGATCTTACCGAAAGTAAGCTCAAATGAGTGCTGACCAGCTGTGATGAAGAGGTTACCGCCGTTAATCTTAAGATCTGTGCAGCTACCACCAAGGCTCATCTGATGCTCAACGCCAGCAACCTGAGTATTCCACATCTTGTTCATAACGAGCTTGAACTCACCATCAGCCGATACGTTAGCCTCTCCCTTGTAAGACTTTGAAGCAGCATCGTATGTGAACTCGATAGGAGCACCTGCGTTCCAGCCATTCAAAGCACCAACCAAACCAACAGAGTTGATCTCGATAGCGGTTGAGCGCATATTGTTCAAATCGGCATATACATAGTGCAAACCCTTCATTGCAGGCATACCCTCAGCCTCCTGACCACCAGCATAAGTTGTCATTGCGTCAACGGGACCACCAAAACGAGTACCCAATGCACTACGCAAACGAGAATAGAGATACTCGCCCTCGGCATCCATATCCAACATACCGCAGTAAGTGTTGGTAAATGTCTCGCCATTCCACAAGCCCTGCATAGCTGCAGCGTTTGTATAGTCGCCATTCTCTACAACGTAAAGAACATCGTCCTTCTCTGACATCTCCTCGGTTGAGATAGTGTAAGGATAATCGAAGATTGAGAGACGGAAGTTGAAGATACCAGAGCCCTCAGCCTTGAGGTTGCTACCCTTGAATGCGAGATCCATTACATCGCCACCCAACGAGAAGTCATACTCCTTACCATCGACAACTACATTCCAAGCCTCGTTGAAACGAACCTTGTACTCCTTGCCCTCAACAACGTTTGCAGCACCCAACCAAGTGTTTGACGCAGCATCGTACTCCATATAAGCATAGTCCTTATCCCAGCCACCAACTGCCTCACCGATAAGACCGATGTGAGTTGCGCGGATAGCTACGAGTGCCAAATTCTCGGCATCGAACTCCAAGTAGTACAAGCCCTTCTCCAATGAGATGTTACCAGCACCGCCATCGGCAGAGATCGCGCCGTCGGCCATACCATAGTTAGTACCATCCCAGCCGTACTGTGTACAGATCTTGAACTCGCTCTCGGTAGCATTGAGGAAGCCACGGAAGATACCATCCTCACCCTGCAAGAGGCGTGAGCAAGGATTCTCGTTAGACCAACCCTGATATGCACCCAACATATAGAGGTAAGCAATCTTGTCGTAAATGAACTTAACGGTCATGGGCTCTGACTCGAAGTAACCCTCCGAAGTCTGTGCTACGACCTTGAAGTCGATATTGTAATTACCCTTTGTAGAGATACCGAAGAGTGAGAACAAATCGGCATTTGTAGTATTGTAGTGGCACTCGGTAGTTGTTGCCAACTCCTGATAGCCCTGACCTGCATCGGCAGATACAACATAGGTAGTACCCTCACCTGTACGAGCCTTGCTCCAAGTGATAGAAAAAGTCTCATTCTCGGTCAATGCATTAACCATAACATCGTTGTGGCGTGCGATAACCGGCTTCTGCGGCACAACAGCAATCTCGTCGGGCTCGTGGCTACAGCCAATAGCTGCCACGAAAGCGAATGCCGCAAGCATATATTTCATCAATTTCATAATCTTTCTGTTTTTTAGGTCAAAAAACGTCGGCGGGTGCGGGAACTCCCGCCGACTTTATTAACACACTTATTATTCTACCTTCTCAACTGTTGCTGAAATAGGTGAAGGATTAGTTGCATCCTCGGCCAACGCACCGATATCACCACGGAAGTTGATTGAGAAACGAACCTTACCGTTAGGAGCTGAAAGGTTGTCACCACCTCTTACAAGGTGCTCGAGTGTACCACCCCAGTTAATAGCCCAAGGATCGGTAATATCACCACCTGTAAGACGGAACTTGAACTCGCCACCGGCGCAGTTATCAACCACACCCGACCAAGTTTGAGCATTCAAATCGGCGAACTCGGTACCGATCTCCAAAGCGAAGTCGTTGGCAACATCCCAACCACCTACTGCAGAACCGATAACATTGATTGCGCCTACCTTCTTGGCATCAACAGAGCCACCGTCACCAGCCTCGTTCAACGATACTGTCAACCAATAGAGACCCGGCTCGATAGAGATATCGCTACCCTTCGGAACCAAAGCATCCAAAGCACCACCGAAGTCGTTATCCCAGTTAGGAGCGGGAGTGAACTTAAACATTACGGTTGTAGCATCGGCAGGACAAGCGAAGTAAACAAGACCCTCATACTCGTTGCTGTTCTCGCCAGTCTCCCACAATACAGGAGCATCGGCGGGTGACCAACCCTGATAGTTACCGGGCATATACAACGGACGACGAATCCAAGGAGCTGAAGTTGACTTAATAGTAGTAATATCAACCTGAATAGCATTTGAACGCTTTGCATAAACATCGTTACCAGCCGAAATATTCGACACTACATAGAAGAAGATTGTTGATGTAGCACCCTCGGGAACAGCCATACCCTTTGTATCTACGAGGTAGATGTTGAGGTTCTCCTTTGTCAACGAGTAGCTTGAAGTGAACGACTGACCAATCTGGAAGTCCACATCCTGATAGTTTGCATAGAGTGAGTAGGTAACCTCGGCGGGGTAGCCATAGTCAACGCTACTCCACGAGAAGGTAACCTCTGACTGGAGGTTATCCTCCAAGATGACGATATCAGAAATCTCGTTCATCACGGGAGCTACAACCTCTGCTGCCGGCATAGCAGTCACCTTATCATCCTCGTAGCATGAGAAGAGGAGTGATGCTGCGGCAAATATTGAGATATATTTCAAAAATTTCATCGTTGTTCAATTTTTCGTTAGTTATTATAACCCGGATTCTGTGTAAGGTTCTCGTTAGCCAACAAATCATCCGAAGGCAAGGGGAAGAGCTCCATATAAGAGTCGAAGCCCTGACCATTAGCAACACCCGACTTGTAAGGCCACAAATAGTTAGGTGATGAGTAGCGATCGTAACGAATCAAAGTTGTACGACGCTGACCCTCCCAGAACATCTCACGAGAGATCTCATCAAAAATCTGATCCAAGCTTACGGTTGAAGCTACTGAAGAGTTCTGCATACCGGCACGAGCCTGCAAAGCCTTGATATACTGAACAGCCTTTGCATCGCTGGTTACGCCACCATCCTTACGAGCCTTAGCCTCGGCGTATGTGAGATACATCTCACCGGCACGCAACAAGGGGAAGTCAACTGATGAGAACTTTGCTGTAAGACCGTAATCGGTTGAAGGATCGAGGAAGTGGTTGTTGTTGAACTTAACAACGTGCCAGCCATTAGTAAAGTCCTTCTTCTTCATCATGGTCTTATCAACACTCATTGTAAGAGTTACCAAAGCTCGCTTGTCGATAGCGGTAAATACGCTCTCGTCGCTAACACCAGCCTCGGCACCATCAATAACAGCCTGACCTACGAAAGGAAGAACAGCCTCAGAGCTTGTGACCAAACCTGACCAACCGTCGGTAATACCCAACGATGCATTGTTCTTACCTGCGATAATCAAGAAACTTGTACCACCATAAGACTGAGTCTTGGTAGCGTCGTAGCAAGCTGCATATACGATCTCGTTAAGAGCATCGGGGTTCTCGCCATTGTCACCCATAAAGAGTGCGCGGTAGTTCTTTGCCAAAGGATAAGCACCGATAACAGCGTCGGCAGCTGCAGCAGCCTCATCGTAGAGTGATGCGTTCTCCTCACCGAGGTAAACCTTGTGGTTAAGGAGCAGACGTGCCATCAAGGCATAAGCAGCACCCTTATCAACACGAGGATAAACCTGAGTGTGAGCAGCCTTCAAAGCTGATGACTCTGAAACCAACTCCTCCAACTCGTTGTGCAACCACTCGAAGAGCTCGGTACGAGAGATCTGCTTGGGGTTAGCAGCACCAACGGGATCGGTCTCCAACACGAAGGGAGGATTACCGAAGCAGTCGATCATAATCCAATAAGCAAATGCACGCAAGAAACGAACCTCGGCACGCTCGATAGCGATCTCGGCATCGTTGTCGTTTGTATTACGCAAGAAGTCGTTAGCGTAGCTAATCATCATCATTGCGCGAGTATAAGTTGCGTAGATAGCGTCGTTCTTTACAGAAGTCCACTTGTTACCGCAAATGTCTGAAACCCATGGGTCACCCCATACACACTTCGCCTCATCAGAAGAGAGTGTCTGAACCGACCACCAAGCACGCAAGAACTCCGATGCACCGGCATCTGATACGTCGATATCGGTTGAGCCAGCACCGCCCTGATCTACAAGGCTGAAGCTGCCATATACCTTTGCCAATGCGCTCATACGTGAAGCCTCGTTCTCGTAAACGCCGTTCACGATGTTACCTGCCATAGGCTCCTGATCCAGGTCGCCAATACAAGAGGTCAACATCAGAGCCGCAATAGCACCAAAAATTATATTCTTTTTCATATTATGTTCTCCTCAAATTAAAAGTTGATACCCAAACGAACGCTGTAAATACGAGGACGAGGATAGATATTCGAGTCAATACCACCTGCAACCGAACTCTCGGGATCCAAACCGCTGTAGTTTGTAATTACAAATGCGTTCTGAACACCGGCAGCTACACGGATCGACATACCGCTCTTTGTAACATCGCGGAATGTGTAACCCAAGTTGATGTCGTCCATACGGAAATATGAGGCATCCTCCAACCACAAATCAGAGCAACGCTGTGCTACGATGCTGGGAGCAGTGAAGCCATAGTCGGCAGCTACACGCTGAACGTTAACTACATAACCCTTATTTACGAGGTCCATGAAGTCGGTTGTAGCGTGACCGCACAATACATCGTTGAACATATAGTTACCAACAGCACCGTGGCCATTGAAACCGAAGTCCCAATTCTTATATGTGAGCTTCAGGTTAACACCATAGTAGAAATCGGGGTTGGGGCTCTTATTGGTCATATAACGGTCGGCATTTGTAATCTCACCATCGTTGTCACGGTCAACAACTGCGTTGTGGATAGGATTGCCATTCTCGTCATAAGCCTGCTGCCAGAGGTAGAATGTGTAAGGTGTGTAACCTACAACGTGACGCTGGAGCTTGTTACCGGTACCGCCACCACCGTTACCCATCTCGATAGCCTCTGAAGGCAGAGTCTTGATCTCGGTATCCTGGAATGTACCATTCAAACCGATCTCCAAGTGCCAATCGGGAGTATCAACGGGGATAAAGTTCAAAGATACCTCAACACCCTTATTCTCCATTGAACCGATGTTCTGATATACGTAGTTACTGAAGTTACCACCCAACGCTACTGACACGCGAGAGATCAAATCCTGAGTGTCGCGCATATAGGCATCAACCGAACCGCTGATACGGCCATCGAGGAAACCGAAGTCCAAACCAACGTTATAAGTTGTAGTCTCCTCCCACTTCAAATCGGGGTTGAAAGCGTGAGGCTTAACGGGGAAGTAGAAGTTACCACCGCCCAAAGGATACTGGTTGGTAGGCTCCTGTGAAATCTCAGAGTAAGGAAGTGAAGCGTAATCCTCGCCAAACTCCTGCTGACCTGTGATACCCCAGCCCAAACGGAGCTTCAATGCAGATACTACGCGCTGATCCTTCAAGAAGTTCTCGTTAGCAACGTTCCAAGCAAATGCTGCTGAGGGGAAGTAACCCCAACGGTTCTTACCAGAGAAGCGTGAAGAACCATCGGCACGCATTGTAGCTGTGAACAAGTAGCGAGAGTCGATAGAGTAGTTCAAACGACCATAGAATGATACCAAAGCATTACGAGTAGCTGGATCAGTTGCTGAAATCAACTCGTTTGTACCATCAGCCAAACGACCATAGTTAAACTCCTTGGTGCTGCTGTGGTTCATAGCCCAAGAGTAACCGGCCATCACGTTCAAATTGTGAATACCGAAATCCTTTGCATAGTTTGCATAGAACTCCAAAAGCTGGTTGCGGTGGAGGTTCTCATACTCGGTGAAACGACCGCGAGTAAGATACTTACCATCACCATCACGGTTAGCCATAATAGAGTTGGGCAGGTTACCCTTATCACCCTTTGTAGAGGTGATATCCAAACCGAGGTTAAGGTTGAAGCTCAACTCCTCCAAGCCGTGAACCTTATAATCCAACTGCAAGTTACCCATAGCACGGTAAGCAGAGTTGGTATTCCAGTTATCGAACAATGTTGAGAAGGGGTTGATGGGAGCCAACGCTGTTGACCAGTTCCAGAAACCATTCTCGGTAGCAGTATCAACTGTGCCATCCTCGTTGTAGCGATAAGGCGACTTAGAAGGATCGAAGCTTACAGCTGCACCTACGGCACCAGCATCAGCATAGTTAGCCTTGTTGTAGATACCCTTTACATTGAGCTGTACAGAGAGGTGCTCGTCGAAGAACTTGGGATTCAAGTTAATACCCAAAGTAGCACGCTGGTTGTCAGAACGCTTCAAAGTACCCTGATCGAGGTTATAACCTACGGTAACGCGGAAAGGAAGCTTGTTCTTCAATGCGCCACCATAAACCGATACGTTGTGGTCGGTTGATACGCCCAAGCGGAAGATCTCGTCCTGCCAGTCAGTCTCATAAGGACCGAAGTGCTGAAGTGCGCCCTCGCCAACGATACCTACAACATAGTTCTGCAACTGTGATGCATTCATCATATCGAGAGTGTTGTGGTTATGACGGATACTTGCGCTACCGCTATACGATACCTTAATCTCGCCAGAGCCCTTCTTTGTAGTGATGATGATCACACCGTTTGACGCGCGTGAACCGTAGATAGCAGTTGCCGAAGCATCCTTCAAAACGGTAAATGATGCGATGTCGTTGGGGTTAATCATCGACAAGCCGTTAGCCATACCTACGCCTGCACCCTCAGCGATGGGCACACCGTCGATAAC
>JAGBIR010000037.1 GCA_017934845.1 Alistipes sp.
CTGGTGTGCGTCGTTGTGACCTGTTTATTGCGGTAAATCACGACGAGAATCAGAATATTCTGGCGGCTATTATGGCAAAGCAACTGGGAGCAAAAAAGTCTATTGCGCGTGTCGATAATAACGAGTATCTCGAGCCGAATAATAAGGAGATGTTTATCGATATGGGTATCGACTACCTGTTCTATCCCGAGAAGGATGCCGCGCTGGAGGTGATAAACCTGTTGGGTCACACTTCAACGTCGGACTATGTCGATTTCTCGGGCGGATTGCTCTCGCTTGTGGTGTTCCGCTTGGAGCCTACATCTCCGTTGCTGGGCCGTAAACTTATGGATTTGGCGAGCGATGGCTCAATTGCGGAGTTCCGCGCAGTAGCCATCACGCGTGGTAGCCAGACTATTATCCCGCGCGGTCAGGATGAGTTTCTGGAGGGCGATGTGGTCTATATCATCGCACGTCAGGATGTGGCACGACGTGTTGCCGAGCTGTCGGGTCAGAAGAGTGTCGATGTAAACAACTTGATGATTTTGGGTGGCTCGCGCATCGGTATTCGAGTGGCGTTGGAGTTGCAGGATGATATAAACATCAAGATGGTCGATTATAATGGCGAGAAGGCTTATCGCTTGGCCGAGATGCTTGATAAGACGCTTATCATTCACGAGGATGGCCGCAATCTGGATGCTATGCTGGAGGAGGGACTCTCGAATATGGATGCCTTCTTGGCTGTTACGGGCCGTAGTGAGACCAATATCTTGGCAGCTATGCAGGCAAAGCGTATGGGTGTGAAGAAGGTTATTGCCGAGGTCGAGAACCTTAACTATATCCGCTTGGCCGAGAGTGTCGGAATCGATACGATTATAAACAAAAAGCGCGTTACGGCGTCGAATATCTTCCGCTTTACTATGTCAACCGATGTGCAGGCTATTCGTTGCTTGACCGGTAGCGAGGCCGAGGTACTGGAGTTTATCGTGAAGCCTAACTCGCCGGCAACGAAGGCTATGATTAAGGATATGCAGCTGCCGCAGGATATGATTATTGGTGGTATCGTGCGTGGCGATAAGGTGTTTATTGCGGTGGGAGATACCCAGATGCAGGCTTACGACCGCGTGGTGGTCTTTGCTATGCCGGCATCTATTGCTCGCGCGGGTGAGTTCTTTAATTAGCCGAGCACTTGAAAAGAGAAGAAACAAAAAAGATATAAGATTATGTATATAGCAATTGCGGGTAATATTGGTAGCGGTAAGACTACTCTTACCGAAATTTTAACCCGTCGATATGGGGCGAAAGCCTATTATGAGGAGACCGATAATCCCTATCTGGGCGACTTCTATAACGATATGAGCCGTTGGGCGTTTCAGTTGCAGATTTCGTTCCTCGGTAGCCGTATTCAGCAGACACTCGATATGTTGTCGAGTGGCGATGAGAACATTTTTCAGGATCGTACGATTTATGAGGATGCTCACATCTTTGCCGATAATCTGCACGCTATGGGGCTTATGTCAACACGCGATTTCGGAACATATATGAAGATTTTCGAGCTTACGACAAATCTCATTCCGCAACCCGACGTGCTGATATATCTGCGTGCAAGTATTCCTACGCTTATTACGCAAATCAAGCGTCGTGGACGTGACTACGAGATGAATATCGACGAGGATTATCTCAGGCGTCTGAACGAGAAGTACGAGCATTGGATTAACGATATCTATCGCGGTAAGTTGCTTATTGTGGATAAGGATGTCGATGATTTTGTGGCCGATCCTACCATTATCGACCGTATCTGCCAGCAGCTGGATGAGATGGTTGCAAATAAGTAGTTTTGCCGATGACGTTGCCTGAATTGTTTGTCGAGCGTATGCGTCGCGAGTTGGGCGAGGCGGAGGCGGAGAGGTTGTGTTCGGCCCTTTCGCTGGAGCCGTCAACATCGGTGCGATTAAATCCGCGTAAGCCGACAAATAGGGTGTGGAATGGCGAGAGTTTGGCGTGGAACGGTAATGGACGTCGTTTGAACGAGCGGCCGAGTTTTACTATGGATCCTCATTTCCACGCGGGCGCATATTATGTGCAGGAGGCGAGCTCTCAATTCACTGGTTATATTATCGAGCAGGTGATGGGTGGTGGCGAGGAGTGTCGAGGCCTTCGCTTGTTGGATATGTGTGCTGCGCCAGGAGGTAAGAGTACGCACTATGCCGCGTTAGTCGGTGCGGAGGGCTTGGTTGTGGCGAATGAGATAAATCGCTCGCGTGCTGCCGTTTTGGCCGACAATGTAAGGAAATGGGGTACGGCAAATATGGTTGTTTCCTGCAACGATTCATCGCGCGCAGTGCAATTGGAGGAGTGGTTCGATGTGGTGGCTGTGGATGCACCCTGCTCGGGCGAGGGAATGTTCCGAAAGTCGGATGAGGCTGGTGAGCAGTGGAGCGAAGGCAATGTCGCGATGTGCGCCGAACGACAATGGGAGATAGTGCAGAATGCCTTTCGTGCTTTACGCCCTGGAGGAGTGCTGTTGTATAGCACTTGTACGTTCAATCGCTCGGAGGATGAAGATGTAGTAGCCCGATTGATGGAGGCCTATGGCGAGGAGTTGTGCGAGGCCGAGGCTGTCGCGACCGATGAGTCGTGGGGCGTTGTCGTGGGGCGTGAAGGGGTGTTCCAAACCTTCCGTTTCTTCCCGCACAGAGTGCCGGGCGAGGGCATGTTTATGGCCGTAGCTCGAAAGGCGGGTGAGAGCCGTTCGCGTCGAAAGATAAAGAGCCGCAGCAAGACTGTCGTGCGTGTGGATAAACGTACGAGTGAGGAGCTTGGCCGATGGATAGTTACACCTGAGGAGTACTCGTTTTTTCAGGCCGGAGAGATGCTTTATGGCTGCCGCAAGTCACATTTCGAGGATATCGAAATGTTGTCGGGCGTAATGTCGGTTATCTACTCGGGAGTGGCTATGGGTCAGATATTTAAGGGTAAGTTGAAACCCGATGCTGCGCTGGCACTGTGTGCCGATGTGAATCGTAAGGCAACGGAGTGCCGCGAGGTGGATTTGACTACGGCGTTGCAGTTTTTGGGTAAGCAGGATTTGGGAGCAGAGGTGTTTGCCGAGGGAGTTAATATGGTGATATATGAGGGCCTGCCACTCGGCTTTGTAAAACGTGTCGGAGCAAGGGTTAACAATATGTATCCCAACTCGTTGCGTATATTGAAACAGATAAACGAAATATAGATAATTATGGCAGTTAAAAAACTCTATTACTCGATGGGTGAGGTGGCCGAGATGTTCGATGTGAATCGTTCGTTGATACGCCATTGGGAGTCGAAATTCGATTGCTTGCGCCCGCACAAGAATCAGAAGGGTAACCGAATGTTTACCCCTGCCGATATTGAGAAACTCAAGCAGATTTATCACCTCGTAAAGGAGAAGGGTATGACGTTGGAGGGTGCCCGCAAGGCTATGAGGGGATCGTCGAATGTTGTATCGCGCGATACCGAACTTCTGGAGCGTCTGCAACGTATTCGCTCGGCTTTGGTTGAGGTGCGTGAGGAGTTGAAGGCTGGCGACGACGAGCAGGTTGTGGAGTCAACGGCTCCAGCGTGGTCGGAGGCCGAGGAGAGTGCTGAGCCGGCGCGTAAAAAGCGTGAGGGTAAGGCAGTTACCGTTATCGAGAGTGGCGAGGATAAGGCTACTGCGACGGAGCAAAACGAGAAGTCAAAGCGTCGCGCTCCGCGAAAGAAGAAGGCCGACGAGGAGAAGGAGCTTTTCCCGTTCTATGAGCAGTCATTGTTTTAATTTTCTAAAGCGATGAAAGTTAGAGAAATTACGGCTGTGATTGAGGCTTTTGCGCCGCTTTCACTGCAAGAGTCATACGATAATGCCGGTCTGATTGTTGGCCGTCCCGACGATGAGGTGCATAAGGCTCTGTTGGCAGTCGATGTAACCGAGGAGGTGTTGGCTGAGGCTGTCGCCGAGGGGTGCGATATGGTTATCACGCACCATCCGATAGTGTTTCATGCTATGAAACGTTTTAATTCGGCAAGCCAGACCGAGCGTTGTGTCGAGGAGGCCATTCGTCGCGGTATAGTGCTTTATGCTGCGCATACCAACCTCGATAGTACTCCGCGCGGTATGAGTTGGCGTGTTGCCGAGATGTTGGGCCTGAAAGATATAGAAGTTATGCAGGCGACAAATGCCGAGGGTGCGGGTTTCGGAGTAACGGGCTCGCTATCGAAGAATATGCCGAGCGAGGAGTTTATGCGCAAGGTGATGTCGCTTTTTGGCGTAAAGGCCCTGCGTCATAGCGATATTGTTAAGCGCGAGGTCGGCCGTGTCGCTATCTGTACCGGTGCCGGAGGGTCGCTCATCGACATAGCCCGAGCATCTGGTGCCGACATCTATTTGACCGCCGATTTGAAGTATAACGATTTTATGCGCCACGAAAATTCCATAATTTTGGTGGATATGGGACATTTTGAGAGTGAATATTGCGCAATTGAGCTTTTATTTGATATTTTATCAAAAAATTTGCTTACCTTTGCAGTTCGCAAGAGTGTGCACTCGCGAAACCCTGTTAACTATATGGTTGGCGAGTAGATGCGAGGTTAGGAAGTATGATGCCGAGTGGCGCGTAGTGTCGCAATTAGCGAGGCGTAATCGCATGATAGGTGGCGTAGCAAAATGGCATCGTTGCGTGTTAGGTTGTCTAAAACAAATTTAAGATATATGGCACAAAAGAAAACATCGGAAGTTGATTACTCGATGCAGGAGAAGATTATGGCTCTGTATGAGTTGCAGAAGATTGATTCTCAGATCGACGAAATCAACAAAGTTAAGGGCGAGTTGCCTTTGGAGGTGCAGGACCTGGAGGATGAGACAGCAGGTTTGCAGACTCGTATCGACAATATCAATGCCGAGATTGAGGAGCTTAATTCTTTGACCAAGCAGCGTAAGCGCGAGGTTGATCAGGCCAAGATTCAGATCGCTCACTACAAGGAGCAGCAGAACAACGTGCGTAACAATCGTGAGTACGATGCTATCACCAAGGAGATTGAGTATCAAGAGCTGGAGATTGAGCTTGCCGAGAAGCGTCTTAAGGAGTATGCTGGTGCAATGAAGGGCAAGAAGGTTCAGCTGGAGGATGCCGAGGCTGCAGCAGCCGAGCGTCAGATTGACCTCGCAGCCAAGAAGGCCGAGTTGGAGAGTATCGAGGCCGAGACTGCCGATCAGGTTAGTGCTCTTGAGGCAAAGGCTCAGAAGGCAAAGGTGAAGATCGACGAGCGTTTGTTGGCTGCATATAACCGTATCCGTAGCAGCGTTCGTAACGGCTTGGCGGTAGTTACTGTAAAGCGTGATGCTTGCGGTGGTTGCTTCAACCGTATCCCTCCCCAGCGTCAGGCTGATGTGCGTCAGGGTAAGAAGCTTATCGTTTGCGAGTATTGTGGACGTATTTTGGTAGCCGAGAACGAGGAGTAGTAAATTTTTTACTAATTTGACCGTCCGAAAGCGGCAAAGTTTGATAAAAGGGTGGATTCGATGGTAAATCTACCCTTTTTTATGGTTATAATATACCTATATTTTATAAGAAAATGGTAATAATTAATAAATATTAATTACCTTTGCAACGTATTGGATTGATATATAAATTAAAATCAAAATATGAAGATTGCTCTTGCCCAATTAAACTATACGATAGGTGATATCGACGGCAATGCCTCGCGTATCATCGAAGCTATACGTCGGGCCGAGGGTGAAGGTGCCGATTTGGTGCTTTTCGCCGAATATGCCGTAAGTGGAACACCCGCTTACGATTTGCTCCGTAAAACCACTTTCCTTACTTTGTGTGAGGAGGCTCTGGAGAGTATTGCAAAGGCTTGTTCGCGAGTTACCGCTATCGTGGGATCTCCGCTGTTGACCGATCGTGGCCCGGTGAGTGCTGCTGCGGTTTTGCGCAATGGACGTATCGACGAGGTGGTCGAGAAACAGTATGTCTCGGCGCGTCGCGAGATGGGCTTTATTGTCGGTGGTAGCGGTTATAAGGTTGTCGAGATATGTGGCCGTAACATTGCTATTATGGTGGGCGATGACCTCTCACAGTTACATGAGTTGGACTCTGAGGCCGATTTTGTGGTAAGTATCAATGCACGTCGTTATGGCAAAGGGTTGCTCTCGTATCGTTACGAGACTCTGCGCCGCCTGACCTATACTGAGGGCCGCAACATCATTATTGTCAATCAGGTAGGTGGCTCGGGTGATTTGGTATATGATGGTACGTCGGGTATTATGAATCGCAATGGCCATATCGAACTCTTTATGAAGAGCTTTGAGGAGGACTTCCACGTTTTCGATACTTTGGCGCAGCATGAGGGTATGACCGAAGCTCCCTATACTTCGTATAACCACCGTACGCGAATGGTCTATAAGGCGGCTTGTCTTGGTTTGCGCGATTATTTCCATAAGAATGGCTATACAAAGGCTTGTGTCGGCTTGTCGGGCGGTATCGACTCTTCGGTTGTGGCTTGTTTGGCTGTGGGTGCTTTGGGTAAGGAGAATGTCAAGGGTTTGATGATGCCCTCGCAGTTCTCGTCGGAAGGCTCGGTAGAGGATGCCAAGGAGTTGGCCAATCGTCTGGGTATCGAGTATAGCGTTTTGCCTATTACGGAGGCTTATGACGCTATTATGGGCACGTTGAAGCCAATTACGGGTGGCACTGAGTTTGATGCTACGGAGGAGAATATTCAGTCGCGTATCCGTACAGTGTTGCTTATGGCGTTGCAGAATAAGGATGATTATATTTTGCTCAACTCGTCGAATAAGAGTGAAAATGCGTTGGGTTGGTGTACGCTCTATGGCGATACTGCCGGTGCATTTAGCCCCACGGGCGACCTCTATAAGAGCGAGATTTACGATTTGGCACGATATATCAATATTACGTTCGATAATGTTATCCCCGAGAATATTCTGAAGAAGGAACCATCGTCGGAGTTGCGTCCCAACCATAAGGATAGCGATATCCTGCCTCCGTATGAGGTGGTGGATGCAATCCTCTATCGAATGATTGAGAAGGGTGAGCATCGCGAGGAGATTATCAACGCCGGCTTCGATCAGGAGGTTGTCGAGATGATTCATACGATGGTAATGCGCAACGTGAAGAAGCGTTACCAGTACCCTCCCGTGCTGCGATTGTCAACCTGCTCATTCCGCCACGAGTGCCTATTCCCGTTGGTGAATAAATATGGCTATTAATAGGGCGTAGGGCCTGCGAAGATATGAATAGTGCCGAGACGATAAAACATTCGGGTGAGGTAATTGGCGTCGAAGCCACCACCGTCTATGTGAAGATGAGTGTCGGCAGTGCTTGTGGCTCGTGTCGTGCGCGAATGGTGTGCGGAGCGGCCGAGGTTGCGGAAAAAGTGGTTGAAGTAAGGACCTCGGAGGCGCAGACTTTTCATGTCGGAGATAAAGTTGAAGTGGCTCTTCAGAGCCATTCTATGGGTGTCAAGTCGGTTGTTGCAGCCTACGTGATACCCTTGTTTGTATTGTGTGGCGTGCTGTTTGGTGCGGTTTCAGCGGGCGTTAGTGAGGGCCTGTCGGCATTGCTGTCGTTGTGCGGAGTGGCTCTTTATTACGGTGTGCTGTATCTGCTGCGCAATAAGATTGGAAAAGAGATAAAATTTATAATAACAAAATAACAAAATGACGGTATTATTATTTACGATTTTGACACTCAGCGTGTTGGGTATCTTGTCGGCTGTCATTCTCTACTTTGTGGCACAGAAATTCAAGGTAGAGGAGGATCCTCGTATCGACGAGGTCGAGAAGATGTTGCCTGGCGCAAATTGTGGCGGTTGTGGATTTGCCGGCTGTCGTGCTTTGGCTGAGGCCTTGGTACGCGAAGATGACATCTCGGCTATATTTTGTCCGGTTGCCGGAGCCAGCGGAATGAAGCAGATTTCCACATTCCTGGGTAAGGTAGCTCCCGAGAAGGAGCCTACCGTGGCTACTGTTCGTTGTGGCGGAGTATGCGCAAAGCGACCTCGCACAAATCAGTTTGATGGCGCGGCTAATTGTGCTGTTGCCGCTGCGCTCTATGTTGGCGAAACGGCTTGTGCCTATGGCTGTTTGGGCTATGGTGATTGTGCTGAAGCTTGCTCTTTTGGAGCTATTAAGGTTAATCCCGAAACGGGTATTGCCGAGGTAGATCCCGACAAGTGTACCGCGTGCGGAGCTTGTGTTAAGGCTTGTCCGAAGGGTATTATCGAGATGCGTAAGAAGTGGCCAAAGAATCGTGCCGTATTTGTAAGTTGCGTATCGAAGGATAAGGGTGCCGTGACGATGAAGGCTTGTAAGGCTGGCTGTATCGGCTGTGGCAAGTGTGCAAAGGTCTGTGCATTTGATGCCATCACGGTGGAGAATGGCGTGGCTTATATCGATTCGCAGAAGTGTAAGTTGTGCCGTAAGTGCGTCAATGAGTGTCCAACGGGAGCTATCGTATTGCGCGGAATGGAACCTCTGGCAAAGGAGCCAAAGGCTGTTGCAAAGCCTGCTGCGGAGCAGAGTGCAGCGAAGGCGGCGGAGCCGAAAAAGGAGAGTGTTAACGAGCAGAAATAAAAAGTAAGAGTATGAAGACGTTTCCTCTTGGCGGAATTCATCCGTCAGACAATAAAAAATGGAGCAATGCCAAGCCCATCGAGGTTATGGAGTTTCCCGACATCGTCAATGTTCCGCTCGGACAACATATTGGAGCCCCCGCAGCCGCTATTGTTAAGAAGGGCGATAAGGTGGTGACCGGTCAGTTGATTGCTATGGCAACGGGTTTTGTGTCGGCAAATGTCCATGCTCCTGTTTCGGGTACGGTGACAGGTATCGATATGTTGCTTAACGCGCAGGGCTTGCGTCAGATGATGATTACCATCAAGCGTGAGGGTGATGAGTGGTTGCC
>JAGBIR010000038.1 GCA_017934845.1 Alistipes sp.
ACGATAATAAGTATCATCGCTACGGTAAACTGTACACCAACCATTACCGAACGCAGCCTGCGACCCGTTGCCGACTGTGCAAAGCCACCCTTAACACCCAACGAAGCATTAAAACGGGTGATGTAGAATGCGGGATAGAGAGCAGCAATAACAGCAAGCAATACCATCAGTACAACTACCATAATAATCACGGGGATATTATCCGCAAGGGCAAGCGAGCAAATCGAGTAGTTCGTAATAAAACTATCCTGAATAACCACCATCAGATAGAGCGTGAGAGCCATAGAGATAAGTACCAGGCCGATAGCCTCAAAGAGGAAGTTCCAGCGCAGTGTACCTTGACTCGCACCGAACACCTTGCAGATATTCACTGCACGCATACGCACAGGCACAAGGGCGAAGAAGAAGTTGATAAAGTTAATAAATGCTATCAGCACAATGATAAAGGCAATGCTCGATAGGATAATCGGGGTGGATTTCTTGCCCGTTTGGAAATTATATGCCTGGTCAAACTCGGTGTAGTACATTTTATTGACCGGCACAAGGCGTGTAGCGAGAATATGAGCACCGTTCTCAATCTCCTCCTTTATCAACTCCTCCTCTTCTGGGTCTTCGGCAATCCACTCCTCGGCCATACCGAGGAACCAATCGGCATAACCTTTTTTGAAGATTTCGATATAGGTATCAAGGTCGGCACCCTCACGCATACGCACATAGTTGGTGTAATTCCAATTGTTGTTACCCAATGTATAGACTCCCTCGTCATTCCGCACAATACCCCAATGGCCGAATACAGAGTTATCGGGCATATCCTCGTAGATGGCTACGATGGTCTGCTGAATGGTTGGCTTGCCGTCGTCGTTGTATTTTCCACCCTCAAAGTAGATTACATCGCCTACGCCTACGCTCAATTTCTCGGCCTCGGAGCGCGACATAATAACTGTGTTTGGTTTTTTAAGTTCGGCAAAGCTGCCTGCCAAACACTCAAAACCGAAGAAGTCGGGGACATTTGCCGTAGCCTCATACACATAATCATTAAATGACTCGAAATGATATTCGTTCTGCTTTACCCACACACGGCTAATTCCCGGATAAGGTGCGTAAGAGGCTACCTCCTCGGCATCAGGAAACTGCTCGGCAGCGACATAAGCCAAATTGCCCGGCGAGTTGGAAGACCATTTCATATCACCTTTTTCGCCACCGAAGTTAGGCGAGATAAGATAGGTACGGTCAGCGTCTTTCAGAGAGTGGTTGTAGGTTAGTGTAAACCACACCTGCGAGAAGATGATGTAGAACGCCACAAAGGCGAGGGTCAAACCGAGCACATTAAGCAGCGATGCGACCTTGTATCTTCGCAAGGTCATTAAAAAGTTTTTGAAAGCAATCTTCATATTCGTTAAGTTTTATTTGTTTTTGTCTTAGTGGCTTGGGGAAGTATCACCCTCGCCCAGGCCTGAAACGCTTCTCTGCTTATGGTAATAGGCGTTTTTTAATATTAATACCTTTCTCAAAAAGGATTATAGGCGGCTCTTCACATCGGTCACAATCTTACCATCGAACAAGCAAATCGTTCT
>JAGBIR010000003.1 GCA_017934845.1 Alistipes sp.
AAGTTAATAAAAAAAAATGCCGACATTTTGAAAATGTCGGCATTTTTTCAATCCATGGTACGCTCCGCTCTACTCCATCAGTTGTTTCTCCGCAGCCAGAGCCTCGGCATAATCAAACTTATGACGCTCAAACTTTGCTGCAATCTTATCCAAGCACAAGTTGCCGATACTACCCTCGTGAGTATGCTTTAGTTCGCGGCCATCATGCTCGTAAGTGCCATTCTGCACGCGCATACCCACCTCGCGATAGGCATCACGGAACGGCACACCCTTCGCTACGGCATCGTTCACATCCTCGACCGTAAAGAGATATTTATACTTCTCGTCCGCGAGAATATCGCGATTTATCCACATCTGCGAAATACCCGCCTCGGCCATACGCAGCACGTCGGCAATCTCCTTAAATGCCGGCACATAAATCTCTTTTGTAAGCTGCATATCGCGGAAATAGCCCGACGGCAGGTTGGTCATAATGAGCGTCACCTCCATAGGCTGCGCCTGCATGCGGTTACACTTGGCACGAATCAACTCAAAGATATCGGGATTCTTCTTGTGGGGCATAATGCTCGAGCCTGTTGTAAAGGCGTCGGGCAGCTTCACGAAGCCAAAATTCGCACACGAATAGAGGCATACATCCTGCGCCAAACGTCCTACGGTAGCCGCTACGGCAGCAATCGCAGTCAAGACAGTACGTTCAGTCTTTCCGCGCTGCATCTGGGCATACATCGAGTTATAAGCCAAATCCTCGAAGCCCAACAGACGGGTTGTCAAGGTACGATTCAACGGCACCGACGAGCCATAACCTGCACCCGAGCCAAGTGGATTGGTATTCACCAAATCGTAGGCTGCGCGAAGCATCAACAAATCGTCGGCCAACGCCTCGGCATAGGCACTGAGCCACATACCGAACGACGAGGGCATAGCCACCTGCTGATGGGTATAACCCGGCATCAGAACATCTTTATACTCCTCGGCCTTTGCCATCAGGGCATTAAACAGCTGCTCGACCTGCTCTTGCAGCGCAATAATCGCGCTACGCGAAAAGAGTTTCAAATCGACCATCACCTGATCGTTACGCGAACGGCCCGTATGGATACGTTTTCCGGCATCTCCACATCGCTCGGTGAGCATAAACTCCACCTGCGAGTGGACATCCTCAACGCCCTCCTCAATCACAAAATCGCCACGCATAACCTCGGCATAAATCTCCTTAAGACCCTTCTCCAGTGCCACGGCATCCTCCTCCGAGAGAAGTCCTATCGAGCAGAGCATCTTCATATGTGCCATGTTGCCAAGCACATCGGCCTCGGCAAGATATAAATCGAGTTCGCGGTCGCGTCCAACGGTAAACTCCTCAACAAAGGCATCGGTCGCAAAACCTTTATCCCACAACTTCATATATAACTATTTTCTAATGTTCAAATCCAGTCCATCGAGCATCTGCCAATAGAGCTCGATGGCTTGCGCTATTTCATCAATGTATATAAACTCGTCGGCCGTATGTGAACGCGCACTATCGCCCGGGCCTATTTTCAGGGTCGGGAAGGGCATCACCGCCTGATTCGACATAGTAGGCGAGCCGAAAGGCTCTCTGCCCATCTCCACAAGGCGTCGTACGGCAGGGTGCTCAATGTCGATTGACGAAGAGTTAAGATGCGTCGAGCGAGGCTCTACGTCACACTCCACATTTTGGCGTATCATCTCCACCAGTTCCACATTCCGATAACACTCATTTACCCTTACATCGACCATAAAACGGCACTCGGCAGGCACCACATTGTGCTGCGTACCGGCCTCAACGCCCGTTACGGTCATCTTCACAGGCCCCAGCAACGGAGATACTCGCTCGAAGCGATGGCTGCGAAACCACTCTATATCCCGCAAGGCCTTATAAATTGCATTTTCGCCCTCCTCACGTGCCGCGTGGCCCGCACGGCCATGTGCCACACAATCCAACACCAGCAAACCCTTCTCGGCAACGGCTGGTTGTAAAGACGTAGGCTCACCGACAACGGCAAAGTCGATTTCACCCAGCTCGGGCAACACCGCTCTTATACCATTAACACCCGTAACCTCCTCCTCGGCCGAAGCGAGGAAGATTAGGTTGTACGGCTGTTCTGTCTGAGCAAGGCGGGTAAATACCGTCAGCAGCGACACCACACTACCACCCGTATCGTTACTTCCCAAACCATACAATCGGCCATCCTCCTCCAACGGGGTAAACGGGTCACGTACCCACGCCGAATTTGGCTTTACCGTATCGATATGGCCATCGAGCAGGATGGTTGGCTTTTCAGCATTATGTTTCCAAGCCTCGGCCCACACATTATTGCCTTTGCGCTGCGGCTCAAATCCCAACGCGCGCAACTCGGCCTCCATCAAATCGGCAACCGCACCCTCATCGCGGCTCGGCGAGGGCGTAGCAATCATTCTCTTTAGCAGTTCGATGGCCTGGCAAAAATTCATACTCCTCTTATTTTACAACCAATGTTCCACCCGAAAGGTTGTCGGGCGAAGTAATTCGCACCGAATGTACTCCGGCATTGATGGTCTTATAAGCGTTATCAATCTTGGGAATCATTCCCGAATGTATCTTCTCCTCGGCTTTCAATTCGGCATATAGTGCGGGAGTGATTGTCGCAATCAACGAAGAGGGATCATCCACATCGAGCAACACGCCCGCCTTATCGAGCGTAAAGACCAGTTCAACCTCCATATAATCGGCCAATCCCATAGCGACAGCCGAGGCGACACTATCGGCATTTGTGTTGAGCAACTCGCCCTCCTTTGAGAAGGTTATGGGCGACACTACGGGCGTAACACCCTTTTCGAGCAGCATAGCCAGCACCTCACCATTAGCCTTATCGACATCGCCTACAAAGCCCCAATCGATATCCTTTACGGGGCGGCGATGCGACTTCACAACCGCCATATCGCATCCCGACAATCCGCACGCATTCACACCTCGCGCCTGCAAAGCAGCAACAACGCGCTTATTTGCCAAGCCGGCATAAGCCATAACGGCAATATCGAGCGTAGCAGCATCGGTTATACGTCGGCCTTCGTGCATCTTAACCTCGACGCCCAACTTCTCGGCCAAATGCGAGCCCATAACACCACCGCCATGCACCAGCACAAAAGGCTCTTCGAGCGATGCCAAGTGATCGCACAACGCTGCCAAGACATCGTTATTCTCGATTAGTTTACCGCCGATCTTTATAACTTTAATCTTCATAGCTCTACATTCCAAATTCGGCTGCCGTCTTGCGGAACGCCTCAACAAAACTTTCTACCTCCTTTTCGCCAATTACCAAAGGTGGCAATAGGCGCAAGGTGTACTTTCCGCTCAAGCCCGTCATTATATGATACTTCTCGCGCAACACCTTACGGAAATCGGCCTGCGGCACCTTCAAATCAATACCGATCATCAGACCTCGGCCACGGATATCGGTAATAATAGCCTCACCGCGCAATGCCTCGACAATCTTTTCGCCCATAACGCGAGCATTTTCAATCAAGCTCTCCTGCTTTACAACCTCGGCAACGGCAATAGCTGCTGCACACGCCAGATGACTACCTCCGAAAGTTGTTCCGAGCATACCCTTTTTTGCCTCGATTTTTGGAGATATCATTATAGCTCCCACAGGGAAACCATTGGCGATACCCTTTGCAAGAGTAACAATATCAGCCTTCACGCCCGACCACTGATGCGCAAAGAATCGGCCGCTACGACCATAACCGGCCTGCACCTCATCCATTATAAGCATCGTGCCGCTGGCATCACACGCCTCGCGAGCCGTACGCAGGAACTCATCCGAGGCCACCTGAATACCGCCCACGCCCTGAATAGGCTCAATAATTACAGCGGCATATTCGCCCTTTAGCAGCTCCGCCTTCAAAGCATCACAATCATTCAATGCCACAAACGACACCTTGTCGGTACGATTCACAGGGGCTTGAATTGCGGGGTTATCCGTCACCGCTACTGCCATACTTGTACGGCCGTGGAACGCACCCTTCATTGCCAAAATGCGCTCGCGGTCGGTAGTAAACGATGCAAGTTTCAGTGCATTTTCGTTTGCCTCGGCACCGCTATTACATAGGAAAAGAGAATAATCCTCATAACCATCGGTCAGCGCACCCAACTTCTCGGCCAGCTCCACCTGCAACGAATTTACAACGGCATTTGAGTAAAAACCTATTTTTGAGAGTTGCTCCGATATACGCTTTACATAATGGGGATGCGTGTGGCCAATAGATATTACAGCGTGACCGCCATAAAAATCGAGATACTCCACACCCTTTTTATCCCACAGATAGGCTCCCTTAGCCTTTACAGGCTCCATATCGAGCAACGAATAAACATCAAAAAGATTCATCTTCGCTCAGTTTTTCTAAAAATAATTAGCCTTCAACCTCAGGCCCTCCATCTCGTCCAAGCCGAACATCAAATTCATATTCTGAACAGCCTGACCCGAAGCACCCTTCAACAAATTATCCACAACCGATGTGATAAGCAGCTTGCGGCCCTCCTTCTGCAACGAGAGGAAGCAATAATTGGTATTTACCACCTGCTTCATATATACAGGTTTATCACTTACGCACACGAAAGGATGCTCGGCATAGTAGTTCTTATAAATCTCCGTAATCTGCTCAAGGCTTGCATCAAGACGCACTACCACATCGCTCATTATTCCGCGCGTATGGCAACCACGCACAGGAACAAAGGCAATATCTGTCGTCTCAGCACCTCCGGCCGCCACAACCGTCTCGCCAATCTCGCCAAGATGCTGATGGGTAAAGACCTTATAGTTCGAGAGGTTTGCCGAGCGATTACTGAAATGAGTATCCTGCGTAGGCTTCTGGCCCGCACCCGTCGAACCTGTGATGCCCGTTACGGTAACCTCCTCGGGCAACAATCCGGCAACCGCCAACGGCAACAGTGCAAGGTTTATCGAGGTGGCGAAGCAGCCCGGATTGGCAACACATCGTGCCGCACGGATCTTTTCGCGGTTAAGCTCCGGCGCTCCATATACAAACTCTCCGGCATCGGCCTTGAGGCGAAAATCGTTGCTCAGATCGATAATTTTCACACTCTCCGGCACCAGATTCTCTGCCAGGAACTTTGCAGAATTACCGTGACCCATACAGATAAACAGCACGTCGATATCCTCGAAATCGATATCTGCAAACGACAACGGCAGATAAATCAAATCGCTGTGAACCGATGCGATAGGCTCTCCCTTATGCGATTCACTCTGCGCATATTTCAACTCTACGGCAGGATGGTTTACCAATATACGAATCAACTCGCCGGCGGTATAACCTGCTGCACCTGCTATTCCGACTCTAATCATTCTTTTACTTTTAATCTTTTTATCGGAGTTTGTAAAAAAGAGGTATTTCACGGCTTATGAAACCCGAGAAACCGCAGTTTACTCTTCATAAATGAGGCTTTCAGGGGTAGCATAACGCCGAAATTACCTTTTTAGGCAAACTCTACTCTTCGTCGTTTACTGCGTGATATATCTTCAGCGGCATAGAGGCAATCTTCGTGAAGCCCTTCACATCGTCGGCCGTCCATGCATTGTTCATCTCGCCATACTCGGCAAACTTGGCATTCATCAAGTCGTGCTCCGACTCAATACCAACCAAAGTGAAGGTATAAGGACGCAAAGTAAGGAACACCTTACCCGACACGTTACGCTGCGAGCTTGAGAGCATAGCCTCGATATCGCGCATAACAGGCTCCGAATACATTGCCTCGTGCATAAACATACCGTACCAGGTACCCACCTGATCCTTCCAGTACTGCTGCCACTTTGTAAGCGTATGCTTCTCCAGCAATTCGTGCGACTTGATGATAAGCATAGGTGCAGCTGCCTCGAAGCCTACGCGGCCCTTGATGCCGACAATGGTATCGCCAACATGCGTGTCGCGGCCGATAGCCCACTGCGAACCAATAGCCTCCAGCTTGTTGATAGCTGCAATGCCGCTCACAGCCTCGCCATTTACACCTACTACCTCGCCCTTGCAGAACTCAATCTCCAAAGACTCGGTACCCTCCTTCTTGAGCTGCGAAGGATAAGTCTTCTCGGGCAGGTTTGTAGCCGAGCAAAGAGTCTCCTTACCACCGACTGAAGTACCCCAAACACCCTTGTTGATAGAGTACTCCATCTTTGTGAAGTCAGCCTCAAAGCCATTCTCCTTAAGATAGTTGATCTCATACTCGCGCGAGAGCTTCATATCGCGTGTCGGGGTGATAATCTCCACCTGCGGAGCAAACACCTCGAAAGTAAGGTCAAAACGCACCTGATCGTTTCCAGCACCTGTCGAGCCGTGTGCAACAGCATCAGCACCAATCTCGTTGGCATAGTTTACGATAGCCAACGCCTGGAAAGTACGCTCCGAGCTAACCGAAATAGGATATGTCTTGTTACGCAATACGTTACCAAAGACCATATACTTGATGCACTTCTGATAATAATCCTGCGTAACATCCAGGTTAACGTGATGCTTGGCACCCAAGGCATAGGCACGCTCCTCGACAGCCTTCAACTCCTCGGCCGAGAAACCACCCGTATTTGCCAAGGCGGTATAAACCTCGTAACCCAACTCCTTGGTGAGATACTTCACACAAAACGAGGTATCCAAACCTCCACTATATGCTAAAACAACCTTCTTCATATCTATCAGTTTTTATTATTTTCTTGAAAACAAACGGCTCCACCACGACTGCGACTTCTGGGCCTCGGCAGCCTTCTGGGCCTCTTTCTCCTTACGACGCGCCACCTTCTCGGGGTCGTAAATCATACCCGTACATAGGCACTTTGTCATATTCGTACGCTGCAACACGTCGTAATTCACACACGACTGACAACCTGCCCAGAACTGCTCGTCATCGGTCAACTTGGCAAAAGTCACCGGCTCGTAACCCAGCTCGGTATTGATACGCATTACGGCCTCGCCCGTGGTAAGGCCGAAGAGCTTTGCCTCGGGGAAACGCTTGCGCGAGAGCTCGAACGCCGCCTTCTTGATGCGCTTTGCCACGCCCATACCACGATATTGCGGACGTACGATAAGACCCGAGTTGGCAACAAATTCGTCGTGGCCCCACGACTCTATGTAACAGAAACCTACAAACTCATCGCGATTAACAGCGATGATGGCTTTTCCTGAATTGATTTTGTCGGCGATATATTCGTCGGTACGGCGTGCGATACCCGTTCCACGACTTTTAGCAGCCTCGTCGATAGAGTCATTAATCTGCGTCACATAACGCAAATGCTCCTTGGTGGCTACCATTACATCAATCTTCATTTTTATAAATATTTCAGTTAATATTTTTTCGTGACCGCAAATATTGCATATAAATCCCCGATATGCAAATTTTTTGAAATCTATATTTATATATATAACAAAATTCCCGCATAATTGCATATTTTTCGGGTATTTATGCTGAATATTTGAATATTTAGCATTATTCCACAATCCCCGAACAAAAAAAAACTCGCATCGGATGGCGGTCATTAAAAGCGAAAAAATTATTGAAAATTTGTTGCAAATATAACTCTTATGCGTTATATTTGCATAAATATGTTACGCAAGACGGTGTGTCGGAGTATTATCCAGCGACGTAATTATCGGCTGATAATCAACACCTAACACCACTTTGCAGACTAAAAGACCTAACCAAAAGCTACAGAAATGAACCTAAAAACACAACGATTCGCTACGATACGTAAGATTATTCGTAGCGAGCTAATAAGCTCACAAGAAGAACTGATAACACGCCTGCACGAATGCGGCATCGAGATTACACAGAGTACTTTGTCGCGCGACCTGAAGTACATGAATGTCGCAAAAGTACCTCACAAAAGCAAAGGCTATGTCTATGTGCTACCCAACACCGCCCACCACGACATATCAATTTCGTCGAACATCTCGGACAATATTATGAGTCTGACATTCTCGGGTAATTTGGGCATATTAAAGACAAAATCGGGTTACGCGAGTGCAATTTCAGTACCTATCGATAACCTTGAAAGCCCCTATATTTTAGGTACCATCGCAGGCGACAACACCGTGCTGCTGGTAATAAAAGAGGATGCAACGCGCAACCAGGTGATTGAATCATTATTGCGCATATTCCCAATGTTGAGTAATATTTTGTAAAGAGAATAAGCAAAAGAGAGAGGCTGTCCAACAAGTAGTTGCGACAGCCTCTTATTTGTTCATAATTCATATAACAAGAGCCATTTTTAAGCTGCTCGAAGTTCTCGAAAGCGCAGCATACTAAAGCGTATGTGAGCATTTCGGGAACAAGGCAGATGCCAAAAGAGCCTTGTTAGACAGCCTTATTTATTTACAAGAATTCGTATAACAAGTGCTATTTTTAAGCTGCTCGAAGTTCACGAAAGCGCAGCATACTAAAGCGTATGTGAGCATTTCGGGGACGAGGCAGATGCCGAAAGAGCCTTGTTAGACGGATTCTTGAAGTTTAATCCTCAACAATATATATATACTCGTTCGGCCGCTGCATATGATATCGCTCGCGCGCATACTGCTCAAGATACTCATCGTAAGATAGTCGCTCGAGCATCGTGCTATCCTCGCGGATGCGATTGAGATAGAAATCGCGCTGCTCCTGCAAAGCCTTTGTACGACGTTCGGTCCTAAAAAATGTGAAGAGATTGCGCACGGTAAGCGTAGCCGTATAGATAAATATCACGGCCGTAACAGCTAACCATAATCTCTTACTCCACTTCTCGCTCACTATCTTACTATTAAGGAATTCTCATAAACTTATGAGTCTGAATAGATATGCTCCATTTGGGATTCGCCTTGGCATACTCCACAATCTCGGGCATAATCTTATCGAAAGCACTCCACTCGGGTTGCAGATACAAGCGGCAATAGCGACCCACGCGACGCGCATTCTCTTCGGCCCACGCAAAGTCTTCGACGGTCTGAATAATAACCTTCAACTCGTGCGCACGGCCAAAAGCCTCTGCCAAAGGAGGCATCTGACGCTTTGGCGAGAGACACACCCAATCGAACTCGCCGCTAAAGGGGTGTGTACCAGATGTTTCGAGGAAAATCTCAAGGCCCTTGTCGCGTAACTTTTGGGTCAAAATCTCAAGTGGATACAGCAGCGGCTCGCCACCCGTAATAACTATGGCTTGCGCAGCACACTCCTCGGCTCGCTGCACAACGACATCGACATCGACCGGAGGGAAGACCTTCGGATTCCAAGTATATTTGGCATCGCACCAACGGCAACCCACATCACAACCACCCAAGCGAATGAAATATGCTGGCTTTCCGGAATGGAAACCCTCGCCCTGAATAGTATAGAAATCCTCGACCAAAGGCAGTCGGCGACCGCCATCCAACAACTCGCTATTCGTCAATGACATAAATATCCTTCAAATTTCTACCAAGTTGGTTATAATCCAAGCCGTAGCCCACAATAAACTCGTTTCCTATAACAAAAGCCTTATAATCAATAGGATAATCATACAAGAATTTCTCGGGTTTATAAAAGAGCGTACATATTACGATGCTCGCAGGCTTCTTTGTGCGAAGATATGCAAGAAGGTGGTTCATACTATGTCCTGTCTCGACAATATCCTCCACGATAATAACATCGCGGCCTTCGATATCAAAATCTACGCCGAGCTGCTGCATTACCTCACCCGTTGTCTCTGTCCCCTCATACGATGAGAGCTTAACAAAGGCCATCTGGCAATCGAAATCAATCTTACGAACAAGATCACCGAAGAAGAGGAATGAACCGCTCAACACGCCCAAAAATACAGGTGTACGACCCTTATACCGCTCGTTCAACTGCACTGCTACGCGCTCCACCTCCTCGTTAATCTTCTCGGCGGGGATCATCACGCGAAATGTCTTATCAAGCAACTTAATCTTATCTGCCATGGTGGTAGAATGCTTTGTTATTGCATATTCAAACGAGCGGGCTGCATTTAACCCGCTCGTCTATCTCTATTTTTCAATCAAGGCCTTAACCTCTTCGTAAACGGTCTGGCCGTTGTAACCAAACTTCTCGTCGAGCACCTTAAACGGAGCCGAATAACCGAAATGGTCGCATCCGTGAATCTTGCCATTCTCGCCAACCAATCCGCTGAGATTAATCGACAGACCCGATGTCATACCATATCTTACAACGCCCGGCAAGAGCACGCTATCCTGATATGACTTTGGCTGATTGCGGAACAAGCCCTCACTCGGCACGCTGACAACACGCACGGGGATACCATCTTTCTGCAACAGTTCGGCACCCTCGACCAATGTTGAAACCTCCGAGCCTGAAGCCAGCATCACAACCTGCGCTTTTGCAGAATCAACTACCACATAAGCACCCTTTGTAGCCTGCTTTGCCTCCTCGCGGCGGCTCAAATTCAATGCCGGCAGGCTCTTGATGTTCTGACGAGAGAAGATCAACGCCACGGGACGCTTCTCCTCCATTGCCATCTGCCAAGCCACAGCTGCCTCCTCGGCATCGGCCGGACGAAGAACGAGCATTGAACGCTCTCCCTGATGGTTATAGAGGTGCTCCATCAAACGAATCTGCATCTCGTGCTCGATAGGCTGATGTGTCGGGCCATCCTCACCCACGCGGAATGAGTCGTGTGACCAAATATAGATAACCTTCAAGCGCATCAATGCCGACATACGGATTGCGGGCTTCATATAGTCAGAGAAGACAAAGAACGTACCGCAAGCGGGAATTACGCCGCCGTGCAGAGCCATACCGTTCATTACGCAAGCCATAGTAAGCTCGGCAACACCTGCCTGGAAGAACTGACCACTGAAGTCGCCCTTTGTAAATGCCTTTGTCTTTTTCAAGAAGCCATCGGTCTTATCCGAGTTACTCAAATCGGCCGATGATACGATCATATTCTCAACCTTCTCGGCATAAACGCCCAGCATTGTAGCTGAAGCTGCACGAGTAGCTGTATCGGGTTTAATCTCAATCTTATGATAATCAATTTCGGGAATCTCGCCAGAGAGGAACTGGTTCAGTTTACGCGACAAATCACGATTCTCGGCTCTCCAATCGGCCTCCACCTGCTTGCGCTCAACCATCCAAACCTTCAACTCCGTACGACGTGCGTCATATATCTCGCGAGTCTCATCGAATACCTGGAACGGATTCTCGGCGTCGCCACCCAGGTTACGAACCGTTGCTGCCAAATCGGCACCTGCGCCCGACAGCGGCTGGCCGTGAGTCGAAA
>JAGBIR010000039.1 GCA_017934845.1 Alistipes sp.
CCAAAGAGGTTTTTATACCACAGCACAGCCTCCTCGGCGGCAGCCATATTGCCCTCCTGCAGCTTGCGCGGAATCTCACCACCCAAGCAAGCCGAGCAGCAAATCAAGCCCTCGTGATACTTCTCCAGCTCCACACGGTCGGTACGCGGACGCATATAATAACCCTCGGTCCACGCCTTCGACACAATCTTAATAAGGTTATGGTAGCCCGTAGCGTTCTTCGCCAACAGTATGAGGTGGTAACCACCCATATCCTCCTTGTGGCTCTTATCCTTTAGGTGCAAGCCACGACGCGCCACATATACCTCACAACCTATAATAGCCTTAAACTCCTCCTTCGGCAACGAGTCCAGCTCCGCCTTTAGGCGTGCCAGCTCCGCAAGCTGCTCTTCGGTTGGAGCCTCCGCAGCATCCACCTCGGCCTGCAAGTCGGCAACCTTCTTGCTCACCTCCTTGAGCTTATCACGACGCGCTCCGTTCTTCTTCTTCACATAGTTCCAGAACTCCTTAACGCCAAACATATTACCGTGGTCGGTCAAAGCAATGCCCTTCTGACCATCGGCAATAGCCTTATCGACCAAGCGTTGAATACTCGCCTGACCATCCAAAATCGAATACTGCGAATGTACGTGCAGATGAACGAAATCGTGCATAAACTCCCTATTCTTTATATCTTTGTTTTCTCTTTTTATCTATCTCTAAAAAGTAACTATTGTAACACTTGTAACACCCCTGTTACACTGTTACATTGTTACATTTGTTACATTTGTTACATCTTTTTTGCAACTACCGCCCCTTCGCTATTCCCGCCCGCAGGCTGTCATTCCCAAAAACTTCGCCCCTAATATAGGGGAGATGTCCGCAGGACAGAGGGGTATAACTATTCCCGACAGCAGGCTGTCATTCCACCGAACGAAAGTGAGCAGTGAAATCTCTACCGGTTAAATTCCCAAAGCCGCCATCACAATGTTTGCCACTACGCCGCGCGTACGCCCAAGAGAGCCTTTATCGCAGGGATGAACCCTATTTGTAAGCAATATCACAGCAACACCTCGCTCGTAATCAATAGCCATCGACGTGCCGGTATAACCCGTATGGCTAACCACGCCGTGGGGCGACATCAAATCGCCATAGCATCCGCCCTTATCGAACGAGCCGTCCCAGCCAAGCGCACGCCCATACTCCGACAACGATTCAGGCACACGGAAGAATCTGTCGATAGTAGCTGCGCCATAAAACCTCTGCTCGCGCCTCCAGCCTAATCGGCCTCGCCAGCCATCTTCGGGGTAGCTTATCACGCCGCCATTCATCAACATAGAGGCCACCACAGCCAAATCCTCAGCCGTAGAGAACACGCCCGCATTACCCGACACACCACGATTAATCACTCGTGCCAGAGGGTCGTGCACCTCACCCCAAAGCACCTTACCATCTGCAAGCTGCTCCGAAGGAACGATAGGCTCTTCCGCACCGAATGGCCGCACGGCAGAGTCCAGATTATTATACCAAGTATTCTTCAGCCCCAGCGGCTCGAACACCTCACGCGATGCAAATTCATCGAGCCCGCATCCCGCCACACGCTCGATGA
Source organism: Alistipes sp. (assembly GCA_017934845.1). Lineage (GTDB taxonomy): Bacteria > Bacteroidota > Bacteroidia > Bacteroidales > Rikenellaceae > Alistipes. Next base: position 1,589 of record JAGBIR010000039.1, read on the forward strand.
TGGCCTGCAGAACGACAAAGTTCAAACAGCTATATCGCACACCTCCTCCCGGACGGAATCTGCGCTCCACTTGGGTTGCGATGTGCCTAACGAGTGAATCGCGCAACACACTCTGCACAGAGTCTTTCGACGAGTAGCACTCCACAAACTCCTTCACGTTAATATACGAGGGCAGTCCCGACGTATGGGTAAGCAGATGCTGAATCGTAATATGCTCGCGCTTTACCACCCTCGGCTTTGCCGCTTTGCGCCTCTTACCCCAAGCTCTCTTCTCGGGAGCTGCAATGCTATCCCACGGCTTGAAATCCTCGATATAGTAATCTACGCGGTCGCTCAATCTGAGCTTTCCATCCTCCACCAAACGCATCAGCGCAAGGGTAGTGCCTACGCTCTTACTCATCGAGGCAATGTCGAACACCGCATCGGTAGTCATAGCCATAGTATCGGCCACGCCATCATGTGACAGCACCGAACGATTGCCATAAGCCTTCAAATAGGCAACCTCGCCCATACTCTTCCCGTCGGCAGCACGCCTTACGACACACAGCACAGCACCGTGCATCTGGCCATCGGTAATAGCTCGGCAGATTGCGCTATCGGCCAACTCCATCTTTGCCACCTGCAACGGCTCTGTCTTACGCAGCAGGCCATTATGCCACAACAGCGACACGCTCCACGCAACATAAGCCAGCGCAGCAACCACAAAAAGTATGTATAGCGTCTTTTTCATTAGCAATCAATCGGTTACACTGCGGGCGTAATCCCGCAATATAAATTCATACAAATATATATATAAAAAGTCGAATATTTCGGTTTACTTATTGCAAGTTATTAACAAAATAACTAACTTTGTTAAAGACCAAATATCAGAAACCTATGGATGACAAGAAAATGGTTGTTTTACGCGAATATGACTCGGTAAACGACGCTGAATGGGATCGCTCAATTTTGGAAGGCGAGGGTATCTACGCAATGATTCGTAACGAGATTATGTCGGCAATCTACCCAACGGGAGTAGTGCCGGCTCAACTCATCGTTGCATCGGTAGATAGAGCTAAAGCCGAAGAGATTTTATCGGCATATACGTCCGAGTAAGAGGCCTACTGCTGCCAGATTTTCCACGCGGCATCGGCTTGCGCATAGAGCATATCGAGGCCCGAAAGGGTATGTGCGCCCTGCTCGGCTCCGCGCTTAAGAAAGAGTGTCTGCACGGGATTGTAAACCAAATCAAACAGATAGTGGTCGGGGGTTAATGCCCCATAATTTATCATTGGAGCTTCCTCATCTTTAGGATACATTCCAACGGGCGAAGCGTTGATAATCAGCGAGTGAGCCTCCATCACATCAAGCGATAGATCATCATAGGTCATATTACCCTTATCCCTATCGCGCGACACAATCGAGTAGGGGATATCCCGCTCTGCCAGCACATACTGCACCGCCTGCGAAGCTCCTCCCGTACCCAACACCATAGCCAACGAGGGTTGATTCTCGCCCAGCAACTTATCCAGCGACAGGCGAATACCATCAACGTCGGTATTATATCCCACACGACGGCCATCGCTCAGCTTCACACAATTCACCGCACCTATATTTCGCGCCTCGTCACTCAGCTCATCGAGATAGGGAATAATCTGCTGCTTGTAGGGAATCGTAACGTTAAAACCCAGCAAATTGGGCGTAGAGCGGATAAACTCCTCGACACACTCAATCTCGGGCAACTCATACAACCCGTATGCAAACTGCGCGGTAAGACTCTCTCGCTCAAACTTCTCGGCGAAATATCTTGCCGAAAACGAATGGCCCAACCTTCGGCCTATCAATCCCAAATTCTTCATCACTACAACAATTTTCCTATCACGACAAACGAGCCAATCAGCAACACAGTAAAGGCTATTGCCAGCAGGTTGAAATACTTATCAATGAAGGTCTTAATAGGCGCACCGAACTTCCATATCAGTGCCGCAATCAAGAAAAAGCGCAAGCCTCGCGAGATAATCGACGCCACCAGAAACATCGTAAAATTGATATGAAACAGACCGCCCGTAATGGTAAACAACTTATACGGCAGCGGGGTAAATCCAGCCGTAAATACTATCCAGAAGTTGTATTTATCGTAAAGATTACCCACCTCGACAAAGCTCTCCATCGAGAAGACGTGCCTAAAGAAGAACTCCGCCAACGCAGTATATTCGCCAGCGGTATTTTGCCACAGGAAAAAGCCTATGCCATAACCAATCACAGCTCCCAGAATCGAGCCTGACAAGCAAATCGTCGCATAACGGAACGAACGGGCCGTAACACCCAAACAGAGCGCAATAAGCAGCACATCGGGCGGAATAGGGAAGAAACTCGACTCGGCCACAGCCAACACAAACAAGGCGAGCCATCCCCAGCGCGAATCGCCCCACGAGAGTACCCAATCGTATAATTTTTTCACTGCATTCATTCTCTTCAGTTTTTAGTTTGGCAAATATACTTCAATTTGGTTGAGATTAAAAATAGCAGGCAATAAAACCTCCGCCCAAGACCCTATTTTTGCGATAAAAAACTACGGGTTGCCCAACAGCAGGAGCCCACGCAGGATCATCCAGCACGATACGATAACCGCCCTCTTGAGGCTCTACACGTCGGATAAATCCTTGCGGATTACGACCTATGCCACGCACCACAACCGATACATCGGCAGCAGTCGTAAAAAGCTCTTTATCAACAATATTACAGTCCTCTATCTCAAGCGTTGATTTATATAGCATATCGGCCGTTCCGACTATCAACCTATTGCTCGGGACATCCATTCCAACAACAGCCCGTCCATCGCCAACACCCTCCAATCCGCGCTTCTGGCCAATGGTGTAGAAGGCAATACCATCGTGATGACCAACAACACGCCCTTCAATATCGACAATCTCGCCACGACGCACAACATCGGGGCAATGCTGCACCAGAAATTCACGATAGCCAACACCTCACAAAAAGCATATTCCCATACTCTCGCGTTTATCGGCAAAGTTCTCCCTCACGTCGCGTTTCAGCATATCGCTCATAGGTGTAACAATTCGCGACAGAACATCCTGCGACAAGTTCCACAGATAATACGACTGATCCTTCGTCTGGTCCGTAGCGCGCGCTACAAAATATTTTCCGTCATCCTCCTCCACGCGAAAATAGTGACCCGTCGCAACCTTCTCAATGCCGAGCGCATCGGCCGTCTGAATCAGGTAACGCCATTTAATCGCAGGATTACACACCGTACAGGGTGCCGGCGTATGACCTTTGGCATACTCCTCGATAAAGTAGTCTATCACTTCGCGCTGGAATTCCCGCCTCACATCTACAACGTGATGCTCAACCCCAAGCTCCGCAGCAATCCTACGCGCCTTTGCAATCATAGCCTCGTCGCCCACCGTATCGAGCGTAACGGCAACCACTCGCCAACCCTCGGCAGTTAACTTCCCAACGGCTGTAACACTATCCATACCGCCGCTAAAGCCCAGCACAACGCTATTATTTGCCTGATTTTGCATCGTTAATTCGTCGTATCGGTTAAGAGTGGTGCGCCTTGCTCCTCCCAATTTTTAACTATCGAGAGTGCGCGATTATAGAACTCGTTCACTCGCGGATTTATCCAACGATAAAATGCCGACGTACCATACAGACGCTGTGCCACCATAGCCGACAGCTGCTCACGCATAATTTCATTCGAGGTAGCAAAACCCTCCTCATCGAACGTCACGCCCCTCTTTTCAGCAATTTCAACCAGCTGCGACATATCCTTATCACTCAAGCCAAAGCCAGCATTAAAATCCTCAAAAGTAGGGTAGCGCGACTGAATACGATTGCGATTTTTATCGAGATAATCCAGCAGAAAATCGTTATAAGCACCCGACGCAATAAGTTTTACCATATAGTTGCTCACCTGCGTAGTGTCATTCTCGATGATAATATCGGGCGATATTCCGCCGCCACCATATACCGTACGCCCATTACGAAGTGTCTTATATGCAGGACGTTCCATCGCCGTAGAGTCAGCCTGCTCGCCTCGAAGTCGTGCCACATAATCCTTATAATAAGCATCCTTGTCGCCCTGCTTGTAGGGTCGCTGAATCACACGCCCCGACGGAGTGTGGTATCGTGCCACCGTAATTCTCACAGCCGACCCATCACCCAATGGGATTTGTCGCTGCACCAGACCCTTACCAAAGCTCTCGCGACCTACGACAATGCCGCGATCCCAATCCTGTATTGCGCCCGAAACAATCTCGCTTGCCGATGCCGATGCTTCATCTATCAGCACCACAACACGACCATCGAACTCTCCACCTCGCTGACTCGAGAAGTACTCCGGCTCGACGGCTCGCCCCTCGATATAGACAACCAACGACTCTGCCGGCAGGAAATAGCCAGCCATATCGATAGCCTGATTCAACAAGCCACCGCCATTACCGCGCAAATCAAGAATGAGTGATTCAATCTTTGGCATAGACGCCATAGCCTCGCGAAACTCCGCCATCGTAGTATTACCAAAGCGATTAACCTTGATA
>JAGBIR010000040.1 GCA_017934845.1 Alistipes sp.
CTAAATACGTTCTGCTATACGGGCGGCTTCTCGGTCTATGCCGCATCGGGAGGCGCTGTGGAGGTCTGCTCGGTGGATGCCTCGGAGCGTGCCGTGCAGCTGGCCGACGAGAATATGCGACTCAACTTCGGTGAGGATTATAAGCACGATGCCGTCGCGGCTGATGCCGTTGAGTATCTGAAACATATCGGCGATAAGTACGACCTCATCATCCTCGATCCGCCCGCCTTCGCCAAACATCACAAGGTGCTGGGCAACGCTATGCAGGGCTATAAGCGAATCAACGCCCGCGCTCTGGCGCAGATCAAGAGTGGCGGTATCCTGTTCACCTTCTCTTGCTCGCAGGCCGTCTCGAAGGAGCTGTTCCGCACGACAGTCTTCTCGGCAGCCGCTATCGCAGGTCGCAAGGTGCGCATCCTCCACCAGCTCACCCAACCTGCCGATCACCCGATCAACATCTACCACCCCGAAGGCGAATACCTCAAGGGCCTTGTGCTGTATGTGGAGTAGAGAAAAAATAACAATCCTATGATAAAAGCCGCAGTTGACACTGCGGTTTTTATTTTCCTAAGCGGGGGCAGATACTTAATAATATATTCGCGCGCGTGCGCGCGATGCGCGTATATTACGCGTATGTTGCGCGCGCACCGTACGCGCATCGCGTTCCAAAATGTGTGCCAAGAGGGCAAAAACATCGGCCATAAATTGGTCAATTTAGGAAATAACCATCGCTAAAAGCCCTTGGAAAAACAGAAAAAATATCTCCCACATCCTACCCCCCCCCCCAATCAATATGCTGAATATCAACAAATTACAAAAAGTACATTTTTGTGATAAAAAAATTAGTCTAACTATTGCATTTTTTAGCCTAAAAGTATATATTTGCACATACGAGAATATAAAGATATAGATACCTTTTAGAACTTATTGAGAATATGAAAAAACCTCTTTTTTTATTGCTGCTGGCTATATGCGCATCAGGGTTTGCAAACAAACTCTCTGCTCAAGAGTGGGCCATTAAGACCAACCTCCTCTACGATGCTACCGCTTCAATGAATATTGGTTTGGAAACGGCTCTATCCGACAAATGGACATTCGACCTCTCAGGAAACTGGAATCCATTCGAGTTTTCCGAGAACAAGAAGTGGAAACATTGGCTCGTACAGCCCGAATTTAGATATTGGACCTGCCGCAAATTTGGCGGTCATTTTTTGGCTATGCACCTCTGGGGTGGCCAATACAACGTAGGAGGTATTTCGGGGCTCCCCAACTTCCTCGGTAACGATCTCTCTAAGCTCGAGCACTACCGCTACGAAGGATGGGTAGCTGGCGCTGGCGTTGGATACGGCTACGCTTGGATGTTGGGCAAGCACTGGAACCTCGAGGCCGAGATCGCTATCGGTTACGGCTATACTCGTTACGACAAGTTCGAGTGTGTCGTTTGCGGTCGTCGTCTGGGCGATGATAAGCACCACTACTTCGGTCCCACCAAGGCTGCCATCAATTTGGTTTATCTATTCTAAATCCTACGCTATATGAAAAGACTTATATACACAGCATACACCATCATTGCATTGGCCGCAGCCTCTGCGGTTTCGGCCCAACCAATTATGGAGGGTCAGGCCGAGGTTAAAAACCTCTCGATAGGCCGCAATGGATCTCAACTCACCATCGATTTCGATATCGACGTTACCCACCTTGAGGTCGGAGCCGACGAAACCGTCATCCTTACTCCCACGATCGAGGGTGCCGGTCAATCTATCGAACTCCCATCGGTGGAGCTTATGGGCCGCCGCGCATATATGTATTACCGCCGCAACGACGAGCAGAGCATCACCTCTTCGCCCTACTATATCGACCGCGCTCCCAAGCGCGCCGAGCGCAAGAGTGGCGAGCAGACAATCGATTACACAACATCTACCGCTTTTGCCGATTGGATGCGCGAGTCTAAGGTCTCAATCAAGCAGAACAGCTGCGGTTGCGACCCCGAGCTTCTGGCGTTGGGCACAACTCCGATGATGCAAATCACCCACGAGCGCCACAAGCCTCAATACGTTCTCTCGCTCATCACCCCCGAGCCCGAGCCTATCAAGACCCGTTCGGAGGCTATGTCAGCCTACATCAACTTCGTTGTAAACAAGTACGACATTCTGGAGAACTTTAAGAATAACGCTTCGGAGCTTAGCTCTGTTATCGAGTCCATTAACAAAGTGAAGCAGGATGCCGACTTCACCATCACCTCGATTCACATCGACGGTTGGGCCTCTCCCGAGGGATCAATGTCGCACAACCAGCGCCTGTCGCAGAATCGCGCAAACTCGCTGGCCGACTACATCGCACAGAAGACCCACTTCGAGCGCTCTAAGATCGTTGTCGATGGCCGTGGCGAGGATTGGGATGGCCTGCGCGAGTTGGTCGTAAAAGAGATCGAGGCCGAGACTCAGGCTAAGATTCTGGCTGTAATAGACGACTCAACCCTCTCGCTCGATGAGAAGGATGCACGTCTTAAGGCCCTCGTTCCTCCCACAATCTATCGTGGCCTGCTCAACGACCTCTATCCGCGTCTGCGTCGCAACGACTACCAGATCGAGTATAGCGTGCGTAACTTCAACCTCGAGGAGGCGCGTCAGGTGATTAAGAGCGATCCGAGCAAGCTCTCTCTTGACGAGATGTATCGCGTAGCAGGCAGCTACCCCAAGGGCTCTGCAGATTACAACTACGCAATGCTCGTAGCGGCCCGCATCTACCCCGCTGCCGTTGCGGCAGCTATCGATGCAGCCTCTATTCAGATCAATAATGGCGAGTGGGACGCAGCTCTGCAGACTCTTGCCAAGAGCGACACAAGCGATGCTCGCATTATCGCAACTCAAGGCTATGCTTACGCTGGCAAGGGCGACGTTGAGAAGGCTCGCGCGGCGTGGGAGAAAGCAGCCGCAATGGGTAATGCCGATGCCAAGCACAACCTTGCCGAGCTACTCAAGAGCCTCGAAGATAAGATGGTTACCAAACCCATCAACTAACATAGATTATTAAGTTAAAGCAAAATAAGTAAAACAAAAAAACAACAAACTATGAAAAAGTACTTTTACACCGCATTGGCTCTTGTTGCAATGGTAGGTTGTAGCAAGAACGACGTCGAGACTCCTTCATTCGACAACTCTGTACAGAGCATCGAGATCTCTATTGAGAATATCACCACTCCCACTCGCGCCGAGGGTGGCATTACCCCTGCTGGCGCAGAAACGGCTTGCGCAGATTTTAGCGATTTAATCTTCTTGTTTGCAGATTCATCAGGCGAAATTATTGCTTGGAAAAAAGTAGAAGATGGCAAAATAGATGACACAAATGCAAACAAGATCACGTTCCACACAGTTGAGTCAACCGTAACTCAAGTTGGTGTTATCGCCAACTACGAGGGTTGGGAGGAGTTAGAGACCTTGGACGCAGCTAAAGTTGCTTGGAAAGACGAGACTGCTATGCTCGCCAATCCCTATCGCAATGTAACCAATGTTACGCCTATTAAGTACGGTGTTGTAGCTTATGGCGAGGGCAACCTTTCTGACTCTGGTCAAATTTGCAAGCACGACAACGTGAATTACAAATTGTATAACGCAAGCGTAAAAATTGCACCATATATGGCTCGTATTGAGATTGAGCACATTGGTTATACTGACGATTTTGGCACTGGCAATAATGACTTTAATATGATTGGTGTTGAGAAATTGTCTTTGGCTGGTGGCACAGTAAAGAATGAAACTAACAAGTCTGCAAATGCAGAGTACACACATATTCTTTTGCCCTCATTCCACGAGACAATGACGGACACCGATTGGGGTGCAGCAGCTAATGTGTTGAGAGCCAAGCATACTCACAACACTGACACAAACGTGATAAAGCCTGAGTCTGGCGTGTGGTCTTGGAATATTCTCCCCCAGAAGATCAGCAATCTCGTTACGCATTTGTATCCCCGCTATCCCAATCACACCTCAATTGTTGTTCACGACAGAACCGTAACCATTAACAAGTATAGCAAGGTAGAGACAGATGCATCTGGAAATGTCACAAAAACAGAGATTTCAGATTTCGAGAGCGGAAATATCTATCGTTTTGCTATCGACTTTGGTAAGAGTAATCTTGATGAGAAAAATGAAAATAGCCACATCTGCGTAGATTGTACTGTAGAGATTGCTAATTGGGTTGTAAACAACATTGATGTTGATTTCGCTACCGGAACCAACAACTAACCCCTCTCATAATCTGTTAGGGTTATGGACCGCCCATAACCCTAACGATTCCCAATGCCGACAAGGCTCCTGCGCATAATAAAATAGCGACGAGCCGCCGACAACAAATTAACGGGCCCCTCGGGCCCCCAAACAATAAAACAATGAAGAGACTTCTATACATATGTTTGCCGATCGTTGCATCTATCTTGCTCACCGGCTGCATCAAGGAGGAGTACGATGATTGCGAGAGATGTACGCTCACCTTCAGCTACACGGCTGATGGCTCGTACGACGTCTTTCAGAATCATATTACCGACGTCAGTCTCTACGTATTCGATGCAGAGGATCGTTTGGTGCAGACCAAACAGATCAACAAGAGCGACCTGCAAGCATTCCAAGGCACGAAGCTCAACCTGCAAGGCGGTACATATCGTATCGTGGGTGTAGGTAACAACTTCGATAAAACCGAGATCAACAACACCTCGGCTGCCGATATGAGCCAGATTCATTTCAACCACCCCAATGCTCTGAATGGCGGCAAGGTGGAGGGCAACGACTCGCTCTACCTCGGCACCAAGATCATCAACGTGCCACACAACGATTGGGTTGAGGACGACGTTCCCTTCCAGTCATCACACTTCAAGGTTTCGTACACCGTCGAGACCGAGGGTGCCGATTGGGATGCCGACTTGGACGAGGAGAAGACCCGCGCGCTGGTGGAGGGTTACTACGACCTTCAGGTTACCAATCTGCTCCCCAAGACCGATTTCAACAATCGCGCTCACGGCGAGTATGCAACCTACAACCCCGCGCTGTTGCTCGATACGGAGGATGGCGAGCATAAGGCATATTTCAACATTATGCGCCACCCCTTCCAGAGCGACGTTACGTTCAATCTGATTTACAAGCAGACGGGCGAAGTTCTGCACTCACTCCGATTGGAGGACTTCCTCACGATGTTCCCGCAGGTAGATATCACCGAGCAGGAGGTGCTCATTCCTATCATTCTGCGAGTAAGATTCAGCCCGGGACCCGATCCAGATCCCGATCCCGATCCTGATCCGGAGCCAGACCCAGATCCTGATCCAGAGCCCGATCCGGACCCCGATCCAGACCCGGACCCTGATCCGGAGCCCGATCCTGATCCAAATCCCGACCCGGAGCCCGATCCAGATCCAGAACCGGATCCCGAACCGGACCCCGATCCCGATCCAGATCCTCCGTACCCGCCCTATCCGCCGGGACCGAGCTATGGCGACGGAAGTTGTATTACTATCACTGTAACCATCCCCGATTGGTTGCTCAATCAGGTTGATCCTGGTTATGGTAATAACTAATAACTTAAGACAATGAAACGATTTTTTAGAATATTAACACTTGCCACCATCTGTTGCACGAGCCTCTTTGTGAGCTCGTGCAGCAAGGAGGAGGTTGCAGGTGATCACACCCCCAAGTTCACCAAGGTTGAGATGAGCTTGGATACCCGCGCTACATCCGCTACAAGCGTAGAACAGGGCGACAAGATCACCGATGTCAACATCTGGGCATTCGAGGTAGCCGCTGACGGCACTGTTGCCGAGCAGCCTTCGGGATGGGGTAAGAGAGATTATAGTGGAGTATATCAGGAGACTCCCAGCGATGCTCCTGTGTATTTCGAGCTTCCCTTCTCGGCCGAGGCCAAGACCTATCGCTTCGTTGCTCTGGTGAATCAGTCTGCGTTTGGCAACATCTACAAGCCTGCCTCAACGACGGCACAGACTTTCACTTCGCAGACCACATATAGCGAGCTTACGAAGGCTATTTTCAAGGCTAAGTCGGATATTATGGAGACCAATCCCACCTTAATTGACGTTATGCCCGTATCACACTGGCAGGACTTCGTGATTGGTAGTGGCCAAACGGGTTTCACTGCATCATCAAATGGCACTCCCGCATTGTTCGCAGGCAAGATGATCGTCTATCGCGCGTTGGCAAAGGCACAGCTTTCGGCAAAACTCAGCGACGAGAGTTCGAACAATGCTGCATTGAAGATCACCAGCGCAACAATTCACGTTGCGAAGGATGCCCTTGTGCCCAATCAGGGTTATGTCTTCTCTGGATTGGAGGAAATCAACGGCCAGACCACAGGCCCTATGGCCTTTGGCGACTATGCTGATGTTACCAAGTCGCAGATTAGAGAAGGAGGACTGCCTTTGCGAGGATTGAATAGTGATGTTATTACTAAAGGTTCAAACTCAACCTATACCACCATCGGTTCTACATTCCTTTTTGAGAATCATCGTGGTATGACTTACAATGCAAACGTCAGCACCACCTCGCCCGAAGACTACGACGCTGGTACGTTCTATATGAAGATCGAGTACGAGTATGGTCAGGATGAGAATGGCAATATTGCAGCCAACGGCAAGCAGACAGGCATAAACTACGTTCCCCTGCCGCCAACGGTACGCAACGTCCTCCACAACGTAAATGCTACTTTCACTGTTAATACTGACGGCAAGGTAACCCTTACTTACACGGTAGCTAATTGGGAGAATGGTGGCGAGCACTCGTTGAATTTCACCTACCCGACATTCAGCGTTTCGGCAGTGAAAACCACGAATGGCCAGCCCGATTATAGCAAGCCGACGGCTTACTATGTTGGTGGTGGCAATGATGGTGCTTTTGCATTTAGAGTAGATTTGACAGCCCCCAGCGGCAAAGAGTGTACGGTAACATCAGAGGGTGGAAATTTTGAAATCGGAGTTTACAAGAATGGTACAGAGCTTATGTCTGAGGATAAGCTCACTGCTTCGAACACCGACCACTACATCATTAAGGTGTGGCCTACCGCGGCCTATGATGCAAACAACTCAAACACCACTAAGATTATGATCACCCACCAAGCCTCTTGGACTGGTGCGAGCGAGAAGCTGTTGATCAATACTACCTCTGGAGGTACTCTTTGGCAGGATAGCGGCGGCGACCGCCAGGCGATTCTGATTACTCAGATTGCAGCACCCGGCGGTAGCAACTAAGCAGGAATAGTGGACTAAAAAACTAAACGCGTATGAAAAAATACATATCATATATGGCCTTTTGCCTGCTGGCCCTGCTGACAGCGTGCAACACAGCCGACCTTGTCGATCTTCCATCGCAGGGCGACGGTCGCATCACGCTCAGCTTCACCACGCAAGGCGATGAGACGCGAGCTGTGGATGTTAGCAGCGTCGGCGCCGAGGCCAAAGTTACGCATATCGATCTCTTTATCGTGAAGAGTGATGGCACCCAGACCGTCAAGCACGAGCGCTTAACAGCCCCCGCTCAGGGCGCTACGGTTACGCTGACGAGCATCACCAAAAAGGATTTGCAGTCGGGAACGACCACAATCTACGGTGTTGCCAACAGTACCCAGTCGGCTGATGCGATGGCTGCTCTTACAACAAATTTCAAGCTTGATGACTTGCAGGAGCAGATCGAGCGGACCGATCACATTCACCTTACGGGAGCAAAAGTTGAAGGCGTACCTATTGAGGGCGTACCCGAGGCATTCCTTATGTGGGGACAGGCGGAGTATAACGGCAATGCCGACATCACCGTCGCCCAAGATGCTACCGGCGATGTAGATCTCCACATCAAGTTGGTGCGCGCTGCCGCAAAGGTTACGATTAACTTTAATCGCGAGACATCGAACGATTCCCAACTTCACGGTTTCGGTCTGCCTTCGGCGTACGATGCAACCAGCAAGAAGATTACAGACCTAAACACTATCACCTACACAAAGGCTGGTAGCTACTACTTGCGCAATATGCCTTACAAGTCGTATTTCGCGGAGTCGTTCTTTGTTGATAACTCTGACAAGGATAACTACCTTCGCAAGACCAACGAGATCGATTACGGTTACTACAAGTGGACTGACAAATCCACCGTTACCGTAACGGCCTATGTTTACTCTTATGAGTGGGCAGTATCAAATTCGAGTTTCGAGAATGAGCCTACGATGATTGTCAACCTGCCCGCAGTGCAGATTGATAATGCAGCAAACAAAGAAGGCACCTACCTCGACAACAACTACTATGAGATTCCGTTGCGAATGCCCAAAAGCGCCGATCCTAAATACGACCGCACTGATGGCTCTAACAACTACCTTCAGCTCAAGCGCAACCACCACTATGTAATCAACGCCACGGTGAACGCTCCGGGCTCGAAGAGCAAGTTTGAGCCTATGGAGATCAAGAATATCCACTATGCGGAGTATGATTGGACTACCACTACGGTTAATATCGGTGGCGACGGCGGTGCTGAGTACCTCTCGCTGAACACCAACGATTTTGAGATGTATAAGACCGAAAAGGGCGACGGCAGTCAAACCGATAACACGACGTTGCGTTTCTACTCTTCATCTCCCATTAGTAGTGTTACTCTGACCGAGGCTTACTACATCAACAAGTTCGGAAATAAGATTACCGTAAATAGTGGTATTTCAGCCGAGGCTACCGACGACACTGCATTGGTAGGAAATATCGCTGTTACGTCGGGTGGCGACCTTAAGAACACCATCCGATATATGACATTCAAGGTAGTGAATGAGGATGGCGTAGAGCAGACATTCACCGTAAGACATTTCCCGTTGGTTTACATCACTAACCAGCAGGGTTACTACTCTTACCGTTCGGATTTCTACAATAGCAATGGTAATAATGTAGGCCGTCCTACAACGTACGAGTTTAAGGGTGATAATATCTATCAAATCTGCTACGTTGATGGAAACTATTACTTTACCACAACTAGGCAAAGAGGAGCTTTCTGGCGCTCAAAAGTTGCAGTTCCTATTACAGAAGGTGACAACAAAGGCCAATCATATTATTACTACTACTCTTGGGATGGTAACGATGTTGAAATGAGCAATAATAGTATACAGAACACCCGAATGTACCACGTTCGTCTGACCACTACCTCAGGTGATTATACTCTTGGCTCTCCACGCATTGCCGACGACGGTATTACAGCAAACGGAGTGGATAATGCAAAGTTGGTTTCGCCCTCGTTTATGATTGCATCTCGACTCGGAGCCGTTACATCAACCAACATCAATTGGAAAAATAATAGTTACAATTACAATAATAGTTACAATTACGATGAGTATCGTGAAGTATATGGCGAGCACTGCAAGCAATATGTCGAGACCTACAAGCGTACCAAGGCCAACGGAGAGACCGAGGTTGTTCATCTCGACGATTGGCGTTTGCCCACCGAGGCCGAGCTGAAGATTATTATGGAGATTCAGGGTACAAGTGGTCAAAATGCCGATGCTGTTGACTACCTGCTCAACTCTGGCTACTACTTCAGCGCAAGCGGACGAGTTTTAAATTCTAAGATGGATAGCCAATTCCAAAGTAGCACTGCCGTCCGTTGCGTCCGCGATGCCTACGATGACAAGACTCCTCAGACTATCATCCGCTCGGAGTAACAAATTAATTGAGTTTACGGACTAAAAACGCAAACTGATATGAAACGATTTTTTAATATAATCTGGGCCCTTGCGGCTGTGGCGGCTATGCTGACCGCCTGCCACAAAGACGACGTCGTGGCCACCCAGCCCGACGCCCCCGAGGGATATATGGCCATAAGCGTGCCCATTACGATGCCCGATATGAGCGTGGTTGAGACCCGCGGAGTCGATCCCGACGGTCTTAACATCCACCGCATTGCGCTCTTCTGCTTCGACCAGTTCGGTATGTTCATCTCGCACGTCAATGACGTGAAGCTGAGCACCAATACCGACACTACGGGAGAGATCCTCGAGGCTCTGATTCCCGACGCTACGCGCCGCATCCACTTCGTGGCCAACCAGAACACCTCAACCTTCGACGACAGCACCAATAAGGGCAAGAGCGAACTGGAGATAATGACCACTCTGGAGGGCTCGTCAGGTATGATGATCTACTGGGGCCGCTATGCCACAGAAGCCAGCACCGCTGCCGAGTTCAAGGAGAGATTGCTCGCGGCTCACGGCTCAGCCAACAACCCCATCCGCCTGCTGCGCAATCAGGCAAAGGTATCGGTGAAAGACAACGCTAATTTTGGAGTTGCCGGTTTTGCCGTTGTCAATACCAACACATTCGGCACAGTTGCTCCTCGCCACCCCGAGAAGGACTTTGACTTCAAGGTAATGGATGGCAACAATTTCCACCAAGATTGGATTGGCGAGGACTTCGTTACCCTTCCTCAAAACAAAGCCAAGCTCACCCCTCCGGCCGATGTGGACAACGCCCCCGAGACTTACGTTTTCGAGACCAAGAACACCGCTGCCGACCCCGTTAGCGTGATTATCAAGGGCGACGACGGCGAGTACTATCGCGCGATGTTGATCCTCGACGATGAGTACAAGATGGTGCGTCGTAACCACCACTACATCATCAACATCACCGGCCCGCTCTCGTACGGCAGTGCCTCATTTGCCGAGGCTCTGGAGGCTCCCGCGACCAACAACGTTTGGCTCTCGATCGACGACGAGGTGAACGAGGTGCGCAACGCCGATTACATCCTTGGCGTCGATCAGACCGAGGTTGTGATTTTGGCCGAGCCCGATGGAAATGGCTACAACTACTTCCAACTCGACGAGAATGGCAAGCGTACTGCTATCCTGAGCAACGGCATCATCGAGCTGGGTTATACCTTCTCAGACGAAAACGGCAATGCGGTTGCTGATGGTCCCGAAGTAAATTGGGAAGATGGCAATACAGTCGCAACCGACTGGTTGGATAACCAATACAACGCAAGCAGCACAAAACATTATATCGGTATTAAGCTTAACTCTATTGATACAAGCGACGCTGTCCAGAAAGCCGAGGGAACGATCCTTATCAAGAAGGGTCTGTTGCAGCGCAAGATCAAGGTTATCGTGCTCAAGCAGCAGTCGTTCGTGCCGATGTGGGTTACCACGCAGATGTACGGTGGCGATACCACACCCAATTCGATGGACAATGAGTTTGTCGGTAGCAACGTAACCATTATGTTCACCGTTCCCGAGGAGTGTCCCGACGAGATGTTGCCTTTCGAGGTGTACGTTTCGGTTGATCACCTCGACGTGCGTTCGGCCGCAGGTCAGCCCCTGCCCGTTATCCGCAAGGACGATCCCCGCTATGGCGAGGATGTGAAGAAGCATCCCAATGCGGCGGCTAACTCAGCCGAGGCTAACGAGGTTATCGGCTATAAGTATGTTTATACCGTAACCCAGAAGGGCGACCAGCGCATCTACTTCAAGAACATCTTGGATCAGACAGGTAATAACCCCACAAGCCACAATCACTCGGAGTACGTTACCGTCGAGTCGCCATACTTCGCAACATTGAGTAAGCCTTACGTATTTGCAGCAAACAATCACACTAAGGCAATTACCATTACCAACCTTCAGCGTTACAACGCACTCAATGGCGTCAGCTCAACCGAGACCGAGTATGTATATTATATGCTCGTTCCTCAGAAGAAGGGTGCCGAGGTATTGGTGGACGTGCAGTTGATTGATATGGCCAATAATGCTAATACCCCTATCCACGCTAATGTATATGATGATAATACAAGCGATGATACATTCGACGAGTTCTTGTTATACACCGAGCATCTCGAGCACGACAACCATACTAATAGTGCAGAATGTGTAGCAGAGATGAAGGAGGTTACTTCATTAAATAACTACAATACCTCTACAAAAACCTACGGTTTGCGTTTCACTAAGGATTGGGATAATAGTGCAACTAATGATGCAGATAAGGACTATAAGGTAAGAATGCATACCACCAAGGCCAAGAGCGCCGAGGTTGTGCGTTTAGCATCTAATCAGACTGGTTCTCCCTCTGCATTTTCTACGGGAAATTACACTGGCTACACCTACCGTTCACGAATCTTCGAGTTGGCGAACTATCGTCCGTTCCGATTCGCTGCGCAGGTAGCAGGTGAAGGTTCATTCGTCGATCACGATGCTTCGGAGGAGAATGTTGATGCGCCCACCACTGCAACGTGGGCATACGGCGAGAACACAAAGGTGGAGGTTGCATTCGACATCACCTCGTTCACCGCAAACGATGGCTCATCGGTTGATCCCTTCGGCCGCTCGTTCAAGGTATATATCGATGCTCCGATGCTGGATTGGGATACTGACCATAGTGTTTACCAAACTCTTCAAAACGCAAATAAGATTGGCACCGAGAGCGATGGCAGATTCTACTATATTGTAGATGCTAATCGCGACACAGAAAAAAGCTTCTGGAGCGGATTTGAGACAATGCATAAATCTAACAAGATTGCTGGCGAGCGCAAGGTATTGCCCTTCAAGGCAAAGGAGATCGTATCAACGGGTAAGATCACCATCTCGGCCGACCCCGAGGAGGTTACTTACGACGAGAAGGTATTCAATATCTCTAATAAGCCTATTGAGGGTAAAATTACCTACGGCGGACAAGATGTCCCCGCTGGATCATTCGTTTCGTTCGCGCTGATCAGCAACAACAGCCGTATCGGTTCGATGACGATCACATCAGCAGGATCATACGAGTTGCGCCTGCGCCCCGAGTATGAGTTTGATTGGGCAACAAATGGCACAGAGGACACAATTACTATTGACTATCAGATAGGCAATGAAACTTACTCTGCGACTATTAAAGACCTCGCTACACTGTCAACAACTAAGGATATTGCTCTTGTAAAGCAATAAAACAAACCTCGCATAACAAAAAAGCCTCGCTCAACGCGAGGCTTTTTTGTATCTCTTCCACCACTATTTATTCCTATCAATCATCAGCGCCACAGATACGTCGCCCGTGACATTTACCGATGTGCGGAGCATATCGAGCGGGCGGTCGATGCCGATGATCAGCGCCATACTCTCGGCGGGGATTCCGACCGAGGTGAGCACCATCGCCAGAATCACATAGCTTCCGCCCGGGATGGCGGGCGTGCCGATACTCGAAAGCGTGGTCATAACCACAATCGTGAGCAGCTGCGACAGCGTAAGGTCGATGCCGAGCGCCTGCGCAATAAAGAGCGTAGCAACGGTCTGATAACACGACGTGCCATCCATATTTATCGTACAGCCGATGGGCAGCACAAACGATGCTGTCTCGCGCGATACGCCCAGCCGCTCCTGTGCCGTTGTGTAGGTCATCGGCAGCGTTGCAGCACTACTGCTGGTCGTAAAAGCGAATAGTTGCAAAGGATATACACGACGGATAAAATCGAAGTACCCCACCCTGCCGAACAACACAGCCAACGTAGGATAGAAGACAAAGAGCAGGAAGCATAGCGCCACAACCACATTCACCGCATAGACTCCCAGCGCCGCAAAGACCGACCCATCGCCATTGAAATCGACGACAAGTCCCGCCATCAGCGCCGCAACACCCACAGGCGCGCAGGCGATAACGTAGCCCACGAGTTTCATCACAACCTCGTTCAGCGAATCGAAGAGCGTGATAATCGGGGCCTTCTTCTGCTGTGGAACAGCCAGCACAGCCACACCAAAGAGCAGCGCGAAGAATATGATTTGCAACATCTTGCCGTTGTCGGTCAGCGCCGCAAAGATATTCGACGGCACTACATCGTCCAGAAAACGCAACGGGCCGCCATCCTCCGCCGTGGATTGTTTTAGCTGTATCGTGCTGGTCGCATCGGCGTACTTCTGCCCCATCTCGGCCACCACATCGTCGCCGATAACATCGCCCGGGCGCATCAACATAGC
>JAGBIR010000041.1 GCA_017934845.1 Alistipes sp.
GCGAGCGTGGTATGGAGGTGCTGGATGCTGTCGTGACAGCTGGTCGAAGCCGTTTGCGTCCTATCCTTATGACTACTATGACAACCGTGTTGGGTATGATCCCGATGGCTGTTGGTAATGGTGTAGGTTCTGAGATGTGGTACTCACTCGGTATGTCGGTGGCTTGGGGTCTTTCGTTCTCAACTTTGATTACTTTGATCCTTATCCCGACACTCTATGCAGCCTTTGCTTATAAGGGTGAGCGTCGTAAGGCAAGAAAGGCTCGCAGGGCTCTTAACAAATAAACTTTGGAAAAGTATGAAAGCAGTATTTTTATCTTGTAACCAGTCGATGTTTGACGAGGTTATGGATTTGATGGAAGATATGGATATTAGTGGTTTTACCGGTTGGGAAGAGCTTATCGGTCGTGGCTCGAACGATGGCGATCCTCATATGGGTGACCACGCATGGCCTACGATGAACTCGGCTCTTATCTCAGTAATGGAGGACGATAAGGCCGCAGAGTTCCTCGCTCGACTAAAATCGCTCGATGAGGAGAATATCAAGCAAGGCCTCCGCGCCTTTGCTTGGAATGTTACCGATGCAATTTAGTTGCGCTACAATAACGAAAAATTCCTGCCTGATTCACCTCGGGCAGGAATTTTTTATGAGCCTTATAGACCTATTCTCGATTGCTGTAATACTCTCGTTGGCGGCGGGCGATGATTGATGATAGACGGTCGTAGTAGCTGCGGTCGAGCTCCGATCCGAATTTCAACTGATAGAAGGCATCGTTACCTTGATAGTAGGCTATGTTGTTGTTCTCGAAAAGACCGTTGCGCTCGAATGTGTCGATGTAGGCACCTAAACGCTCGCCACGATTACCCTGTCCCTGCATTACTCGCTCGTCGAACTCCATCTCGTTCGAAAGGCCCGCAGCCTTTGCCAAATCGACAGCCTCCTGAATACGAGAGTCGGGAATGTGGGTGTGGAAGAAGTGGTTGGGTTGCAGGTAGGCGTAGTCGAATCCAAACTCACGCCATTGAGTATAGCCGTCCGATCCGAAATAGGGAATCCAATAGAAGTATAGCCCTTTTGAGTGGATATAGTTGGCTACGTCGCGAACAAATGTGCGAGTGTGTGTTGCCTGCTCGGTGAGCCAATAAAAGCCACTGAGCTGAAGATTCTCTAAATCGGCATCGGTAAAGCGGTCGATCAAAAGATCGATATACCACTTTACTGCCTCAAGTCGATCGAGGTCGTTGTTGAAATCGAGCGCGCGACCATTCAGCTCGCCCCAATCGGTCTGCTTGGCGATTGGCTCGGGGAGTGACAAAACGACTTTGCGGCGATGGAATGTACCTCCAATCTCTGCGCGCTTCTCACCTACGCAAGCATTCAGGGCCGTTATGTCGCGGTTGGGCGATAGGTATTGGTCGATAAGCCCAATCCAATCCTCTTTGCGCGCACCCTCCTTGCGGTACCACTTTGCAAAACCTCGCTCTTGAGTGCAGTAAATTTCGAGGAAGAGAAAACCATCGAAGAGCCACTCGGCGGGTTTGCCATCTACGGCATCGGTAGCCACATAAGGCGCGAATTTATCTTTATTCCAATCGATGGTACGGTGGTCGCCACCATCATAAATTAATACCAAATCGCGAATTTCATCCCCCTCGACTATGGATTTTGAACAACTTGTTAGTAGCATAGCAGCGAGGAGAAGCAGGCAATAAAATGGTGTAAATATCTGTTTCATATTAGAAGTTTTTAGGTTTTCTACACAAAGATAGCGATTATGTGCTAAATTTGGTGCCGAAAAAGATTCTATGTTTTGATATTATTGCTAAATTTGTTGATATGAAAACAACGAGAGTGAATATCTGCTTTTCGATGATTGTGCTGCTGGCCCTCGGTTTTGCAGGGTGTGGAGGACGTGCTACGCAAACAAATGTGGGACAAGACACGAAGCAAAAATCTTCATATACGTTTCGCTTGCCGCAAATTCCGCCAACGCTGCAAGGCGATGCGGCAAAGGAGTATCTTCGCCGACATATATGGGATGGATTTGATTTTACCGATACGTTACAGCTGGCACAGCTGGATGAAAGAATGATGATTCAGGCATTTGCATATTATGTGGCTACAATTAGCGAGAATCAACCAAAAGAGCCAATGCTGGCAATTATGCAACATGCCGCCACATCGAAACCTATGCTGGAGTATTTTGTAAATCTTGCCGAGAAGGTGTTGCACGATCCGAACTCTCCGGCGCGTAGCGACGAGAAGTATATACCCGTTTTGGAGTATTTGTTGGCTTCTCCGCTGTTGGATGAGTATGAGAAGATGCCTTATGAGAGTGATTTGCATGTGGCGAGTCAAAATCGGGTAGGGCATCAGGCGAATGATTTTGTCTATACGACATCTAATGGGAAAAAAGGAAAGATGTCGGGTTTGAAGGCCGACTATACAATTATATTTATAAGTAATCCCGGTTGCCCGATGTGTAGGGAGATAAAGCAGCAGATTGAGCAGTCGGCACTATTAGGCGGAATGATTGATAATGGCAGTCTGAAAATTCTGGTCATCTATCCCGACGAAGATCTTGTTGCGTGGCGCGAACATTTGAGCGACTATCCGCAAAAATGGATAAACGCCTACGACGATGGTCAGAAAATAACCCATTCTCGCTTGTATGATCTGCGTGCCATACCGGCTTTGTATCTGCTTGATGAGCAGAAACGAGTGATGGCAAAGGATTGTACGAATGTTAGTTATATAGAAAAACTTATAGCTGATACTAAAGGGTTATAAGCATACGTTATGGCTATATAAATTATTTTGATTAAAATTATATTGCAAAGAGACACTTTTATAGTTATCTTTGCGGTAGAAAAATAAAAACAAATATTAACAAACAAATAAAAATTGAAAGTTATGGCAAAGAAGTTCCGTTGTACAGTATGTGGTTATATTCATGAGGGTGATGCGGCTCCCGAGAAGTGTCC
>JAGBIR010000042.1 GCA_017934845.1 Alistipes sp.
AGCAAGCCGTCGAAACCCAAAGATGTACGGGCAAAGACAAACTCACCCACCTTGATGTCGGCCTGTAAAGCTCCCGATGTACCCAGACGCACCAACGTAAGCTGACGCTTCTGCTCCTTGACCTTGCGCGTTGCAAAATCTATATTTGCCAAAGCATCCAGCTCGGTAACTGAAATATCGATATTTCCTATGCCGATACCGGTTGACATTGCGGTCATGCGCTTGCCCTTATATGAGCCTGTAACGGTATTAAACTCGCGATTCGATACGCGACACTCTATCTGGTCGAAAAACTCTGCAATCATATTTACACGACCCGGATCACCCACCAGCAAAACAATGTCGGCAAGTTGCTCGGGAAGCAGATGCAGGTGAAAAATTGAGCCGTCTTCGTTGATAATCAACTCGGAAGATGGTATTATTCTCTCTTGCATATGATAAATTTTCTTCGTTTAACTTTTTTATATGGCATAAAAGTAATATATTTACATCGAATTACAAAAAAAATCGGCGACTTTTTATATAAGTATAACCGTAATTAGAATATATATGACACTCATTAAATCAATTTCGGGTATTCGCGGAACAATCGGCGGAGCCCAGGGCGATAACCTAACGCCCATCGACATCGTGAAGTTCACAACCGCTTATGTGCGTTTTATTAGTGAGAAGAATGGTGGCAAAAAACTTACCATTGTTGTAGGCCGTGATGCCAGAATATCAGGTGAGATGGTCGGCGATATTATCGAAGGCACTCTGTTGGGTTGCGGAGCCAATGTTATTAACGTTGGTTTGTGTACTACCCCGGGAACAGAGATGGCGGTAATTACCCACAAGGCCGACGGTGGTATTATCATCACCGCATCGCACAATCCCAAGCAGTGGAATGCTCTTAAGTTGCTTAACGAAAAAGGCGAGTTTTTGAACGACGCCGAGGGTAAGCGTGTGCTGGCTTTGGCCGAGGATGAAGCGTTTGATTTCCCCGAGGTGGATGCTATCGGTAAAGTCATTTTGCGTGAGGACTTTAACGAACGTCATATCAAGCAAGTGTTAGCACTCGATATGGTCAACGTCGAGGCTGTCCGCAAGCGCGGTTTTAAGGTTGTTGTCGATGCCGTAAACTCAATCGGTGGAGTGGTTATTCCAGCCCTTTTGCGCGAGTTGGGTTGTGAGGTTATCGAGCTTAACTGTACCCCCAATGGCGAGTTTGCTCATAACCCCGAGCCGCTGCCCGAACACCTTACCGAAATCTCGGAGGTTATCCGTCGCGAGAAGGCCGATTTGGGTGTTGTTGTCGATCCCGATGTCGATCGTTTGGCGTTGGTTAACGAGGATGGAACAATGTTTGGCGAGGAGTACACTTTGGTAGCTGTTGCCGACTATATCCTCTCGCGTGGCGTAGGTAATACCGTGTCAAACCTTAGCTCTTCACGCGCATTGCGCGATGTTACCGAGGCTCGTGGCGGTGAGTATGCTGCATCGGCTGTCGGCGAGGTAAACGTTGTTACCAAGATGAAGGAGACGGGTGCCGTTATTGGTGGCGAGGGTAATGGCGGAGTTATCTACCCCGCTCTTCACTATGGCCGCGATGCGTTGGTAGGTGTGGCTCTGTTTTTGAGCTATTTGGTTGAGAAGGGTTGCAAGATGACCGAGCTTAAAGCGTCATATCCTGCATACTTTGCATCGAAGAATAAGATTCAGCTTACACCGGCTATCGATGTAGATAAAGTGTTGGTTGAGATAAAGACTCGTTATGCTGGTGAGAATGTGAACGATATAGATGGCGTAAAGATTGACTTTGCCGAGAATTGGGTACACCTCCGTAAGTCGAATACCGAGCCTATTATTCGCGTATATACCGAGGCAAAATCTACCGCCGAGGCCGACGCATTGGCACAGAAATTCATTGCTGAAATCAGTGCTATTTGCGGTTTGAATTAGCAAAACCTATTAATACTATTAATATAAATATGGAAAAAGCAATAAATTATATCGACAGTAATCGCGATCGCTTCCTCGAGGAGTTGTTCGAGCTGTTGCGCATACCTTCAATC
>JAGBIR010000004.1 GCA_017934845.1 Alistipes sp.
ATGGTTATGCCATTGGTGGCTTGGCCGTGGGCGAGCCGACGGATGTTATGTACGCTATGATTGAGGTTGTAAATGCTGTTCTGCCCGAGCATAAGCCGCGTTATTTGATGGGCGTGGGTACGCCAATCAATATCTTGGAGGGTATCGACCGCGGAGTAGATATGTTCGATTGTGTTATGCCAACGCGCAACGGCCGAAATGGTCAGATATTTACCAGCGAGGGTACTATCAACCTGCGCAATAAAAAGTGGGAGAACGACTTCTCGCCACTCGACGAGAATGGAGTAAGTTTTGTCGATAAGCAATATACAAAGGCCTATGTCCACCACCTTGTCGTAAGCAAGGAGATGCTGGGCGCACAGATTGCATCGCTGCATAATGTGGCCTTCTATCTGTGGCTGGTTGGTGAGGCTCGCCGCCATATCATCGCGGGCGATTGGTCGGAGTGGAAGCAGATGATGGTCGAGAAGTTGGGCCGTCGTCGATAAATCGATAATAAGCCTGTAAGCAAACGTAAGAGTTATGAAGAGTAAAATGAAAATATCGTGGCCCGGATTTAAGATCCTCGACCGCTATATATTGTCGAAGTTCTTGGGAACCTACATCTTCGCCATTGCGATGATTACGGTCATCCTTGTGATTTTCGACTATGCCGAGCGTGTCGATGACTTTACCGCCACCAAAGCCCCTATGTCGGCTATCATTTTTGATTATTATATCAATTTCGTTCCCGACTTTATCAACCAGTTTAGTGGTCTGTTTACCTTTATTGCCGTAATCTTCTTTACCTCGAAGATGGCCTACCAGACCGAGATTGTGGCAATGTTGTCGGGTGGTATGAGCTTCCGACGCTTGATGTGGCCCTATTTTCTGGGTGCGTTTGCAATTATGGCATTATCGCTGTCGCTCAACCTATGGGTCATCCCCGCCTCGCAGGTTAAGTGTGAGGAGTTTCGTCGAGAGTATATCCCGAAGAAGAAAAATGAGCAATACGATCGCCATATATATCGTCAGGTAAGGCCCGGCGAGTTCTTCTATGTGCGAGGTTACAATCGCTCGAATACCGCGTCGTACATCGTGCTGGAGCGTTACGAGGGAACGCGCATTGCCGAGTCGCTGGAGGCATCGAACGTAAAGGTAAATCCCGTGTCGGGACGTTAGACCAGCGAACGATATATTGTTCGTCGTATAGATAGCCTCGGTGTGGAGAGCTTCGAGCAGCGACGCGACTTGGATACGGTGCTGAATATCGACGTGCGCGAGTTGGGTAAGGTCGATGGAATTGTCTCGACGATGAAGATTGGCGAGCTGAATGAGTTTATCGACCAGCAGCGCGCCAAAGGCTCCGACTCGATAAATATTATGGAGGTTGAGCGTCATTGCCGCTATGCCTATCCTATGGCAACCTTCATCCTTACGCTTATTGGCGTGTCGCTCTCGTCACGCAAGGTGCGAGGCGGTACGGGTCTGCATATCGGTATTGGTATCACGCTCTGCTTCTCGTATATTATGTTTAACCGCGTGTTCGAGGAGTTTGCCAAGAGTGGCTCGCTGCCTGTATGGCTGGCGGTGTGGATGCCGAATATAATATTTGCAATAATTGCTGTTTATCTCTATCGTAAAGCTCCGAAATAATGAAAAGTTGGGAAGAGATAGCCGCTCAAGTGGAGCAGGGAGAGCGTCTTTCGGCCGAGGATGCTTTGGTGCTGTGGCGTGAGGCTCCGCTGTGGAGGCTGGGTGAGTTGGCCGTGGGGCGTAAGCGCGAGGTTAGTGGCGATAAGGTGTTTTATAATCGTAACTTCCACCTCGAGCCTACCAATGTGTGTGTCTTTAATTGTAAGTTCTGCTCGTATCGCCGTCCGGTAGGCAGTGCCGAGGCGTGGGACTATACGATGGATGAGATGGAGCAGATTGTAATGGGATATAAGGATAAGGGCGTTACGGAGGTGCATATCGTTGGCGGCGTACATCCTCATCACGACATCTATTACTATTGCGAGTTGATTCGCCGCGTGAAGGCTATCCTACGGGATGTAGCCGTTAAGGCATTTACGGCAATCGAACTCTCGTATATGATTCATAAGGCGGGACTCTCGACCGAGGAGGGACTAAGATTGCTCATCGAGGCGGGTATGGAGGCTATCCCGGGCGGAGGAGCCGAGATCTTCGACGAGGAGTTGCGTGCAAAGATATGCCCCGACAAGGGCTCTACGGCCGAGTGGTTTGATGTACATCGTACGGCTCATAAGTTGGGACTTACAACTAATGCCACAATGCTCTATGGCCATATCGAGAGCGTGGAGCATCGCATCGACCATTTGATGCGACTGCGTACCCTGCAGGATGAAACGGGCGGACTGAATGCCTTTATTCCGCTTAAGTATCGTAACTTCGGTAATTCGATGTCGGAGATTGGCGAGGTGGCCGTGACCGACGATTTGCGTACGCTGGCAATGAGCCGTCTGATATTAGACAATGTGCCGCACATAAAGGCCTATTGGGTGATGTATGGTAAGCAGACAACAGAGATGGCGTTGGCATTTGGTGCTGACGATATCGACGGCACGATAGACGATTCTACGAAGATATACTCAATGGCAGGAGCCGATGATCAGCGTCCCAGAATGAGCGTAGATGAGATGCGCCAGATGGTGGCAAGAGTGGGCTTCCGGGCTGTTGAACGCGATACGTTTTACAATGAGATAGAAAATAATTAACAATATGGAGAATAGAAGTGTTTCACCGCGACGTGCGGGCCGAAAGAGCCAGAAGCAGAGCTTGTGGGCGCAGCTAAAGAGCCGTCCGCTGCTATACCACGCCGTGCTTATTGTGTTGACATTGGTGGCGATAATCGTTCTGTCGAGCCTCCTGATGATGGTTATCACACGCCACGGTACGCACCGAACGGTACCCGATTTTACGGGTGTGAAGATCGATCAGGCGCGTAACGAGGCCAAAGATAAGGCGTTGGAGATTATAATCAACGACTCGCTCTTTGTGCCAGCCTACGAGGGTGGTATAGTCTTGGATCAGCTGCCGAAGGGTGGCGCAGAGGTGAAGGCTGGCCGTAAGGTCTATGTGACGATAAACTCCTTCCGCGAGAAGATGGTCAAGGTTCCTTATGTTGCGGGCCGCTCGCTGCGTCAGGCAAAGAATATGCTGGAGGTCGCAGGCTTGGGCATCGAGAAACTGGTCTATGTGGAGGATATCGCTACGAATTATGTTTTGGCCGAGATTGTCGATGGCCGTGAACTCTCGGAGCAGAGCAACGTAGAGCTGGAGATGGGCTCGGGCGTTGTGCTTAAGGTTGGCGTCGATGCCGAGAAGAACTCTACCATCGTGCCGAAGGCTATCGGTCAGAGTCTGCAGAGTGCCAAGAGCCGCCTTTGGGAGCAGGGTCTGAATGTAGGAAAGGTGAATTTCGACGAGGATATCAATCTTTTGAATCAGAAAAATGCGCGCGTCTATCGCCAGTCGCTGGGCCATAATACCACTACTACGTTGGGTACGTCGGTATCGTTGTGGCTTACGCTCGATCAGGAGAAGATCGACAAGAGCAGTGCCGCATCCGATAAGATTGCCCACGAGTTGGAGGAGGAGCGTCTGCGTCTGGAGCAGGAGCGTCAGGACTCGCTCGACAGGGTTGAGGCGGCAGGCGGAAATCCTATTTTCGAGGCGTTGCAGGAGAGTAGCAGTGCCAGCAAAAGCACAGTTGTAGA
Source organism: Alistipes sp. (assembly GCA_017934845.1). GTDB lineage: Bacteria > Bacteroidota > Bacteroidia > Bacteroidales > Rikenellaceae > Alistipes. The sequence continues at coordinate 3,720 of JAGBIR010000004.1, forward strand.
GAGTGAAGAGGAGGAGTGGTTTTAGCTATGAGTTTTGATATTGAGAATATAGAGTTGGAGTCGGATGCCGATGATTTAATGGTTGACGAGGGCGGCGAGAGTGGTGATGAACTATTTGAACACTTCGCCATTACGGTCGATAAGGGGCAGAAGATGCTTCGACTGGATAAGTTTCTGGTCGATCGTATGGAGCATTGCTCGCGCAATCGTATTCAGGCCGCGGCCGACAATGGTAATATCCTGGTAAATGGCGTGCCGGCCAAGTCGAGCTATAAGGTAAAACCGCTGGATCATATTACGCTTGTGATGCCATATCCCAAGCGCGAGATTGAGATCATTCCCGAAGATATACCATTGGATATTGTATATGAGGATGACGATATTATCATTGTCAACAAGGCTGCCGGTATGGTTGTCCACCCGGGATGTGGTAACTATACGGGAACGCTGGTCAATGCTTTGACGTTCCATCTGAAGGATCTGCCACTGTTTCAGGAGGGCGATATGCGTGCCGGCTTGGTGCATCGAATCGATAAGGATACTTCGGGCTTGCTGGTTGTGGCAAAGAACGAGCGTGCGCATACGCGCCTTGCAAAGCAGTTCTTCGACCATACGATTTTCCGCCGCTATGTAGCTCTTGTGTGGGGTAATATCGAAGAGGACGAGGGTACAATTACGGGCAATATTGGACGTAATCCGCGCGACAGACAACAGATGTATGTCTTTGCCGATGGCTCGGACGGCAAACACGCTGTGACGCACTATAAGGTGTTGCGACGTTATGGCTATGTGACGCTGGTGGAGTGCCGACTGGAGACGGGTCGCACGCATCAGATTCGTGTGCATATGTCGTGGCAGGGTCACCCGCTGTTCAACGATGCCCGCTATGGCGGCGATAGGATTCTGAAAGGCACGACATTCTCAAAGTATAAGCAGTTTATTGAAAACTGCTTTACGCTGCTGCCCCGTCAGGCTTTGCATGCCCGCGCTTTGGGATTTGTACATCCTACAACGGGCCAGGAGGTTATGTTCGAGAGCGAGTTGCCCAATGATTTGAAGGCCGTTATCGATAAGTGGGAGAGCTATGTGGCGGCCCGTAATATGGAAGAGGAGTAGAAATCATTATAAAGAGTGATGCTATGCATAAACGTGCGTTTTTTTTGTTGTTTGTTATAGCCTTTAGTTTGCTGAATTTGTCAGCTATGGCTCAAGTCTCTATGCGACTTGTAATAGATGCACCATTTTGTTTATATGCAGAAGAGGGTCATAGTGATATCAAGACCGAGCCTATAGCATCTTGTATGCTCCCTAAGGGAACAACTGTCGAGGTTTTGGGCCGTAGTTGGGATTATCATTTTGTGCAAGTATCACTTAGTGATGGCAGCCTGGGCTATGTGCCAACCATCGCTTTGGCTTTTAATGAAGTAGCGTTAAAGCCTAAAAATGCGTTTACCGGTTTGCGCGAGGGTGAGACCTATAAACTACACTCTATCAGTTCGTGGGATGGTATTAAGCCTCGAGCGATGACATTCAGAGGAGCAAATGGTCGACTCTATAGGTTTGCAAATAATAGTCAGGGTATACGGATATTCGAATATCAAAATGCTTATCAGTCGATTCAGTATGGCGAATTCTTTGAGCGATATGCACTCCCATATTATATGGAAGATCGTGACGATACGGTTCTGCGTCTCAGTCTAAAGAATGGCGAATTACCGATGACATTGATAGGTTGCTCAAAGAGTTATATCGACGAGGTATTGACGCCCCCTTTAGGATATGCAGGACCATCGGTAAGTGAGTATAACGGTTATGTCTATGCGTTTTATGAAAATATCATTTGGCCAGAGTTCGAGATACGCGATGATTTATGGGGTGCTGGTATGATCATATTTTATGATTATGATTTGACAGCAGTCTATATGAAGAAGATGCCCTGGACTTTCGATTTTGAGCCGGTTTACACAAAGTTGCGAACTCCGAAACAGGCAGTCAAAGAGGTTGCGGCAACCATTGCTGATGATATTGAAAAATCGAAACGCAGATCGAAATACAAGGTTACAGAGCCTCTGGTGGAGAAATACGCAGCCCCGGATGGCGTCACATCAACATTGATTGATATGATGTATATCTTCGAAAATGGGTTCGGTATTAATAATCGTTGGGCAATTCTGGGAATCCTTATTGCCGCATTGCTTGTGATTCAATTACTTGCATATGTCCTCGTTCGTAAATTCTACAGAGGACCTAATAAATATATAGGTCTTGTTGCGTTCCTTATCGTGCTGCCATTTATGGTATATGCAATGATATATGTGGCTCGATTCTATATTATCGTAGCAATATTGGCGATTATATGCATATTCTCATTCTCGCTATATGCCTCAATTTTCCTTACTATTTATGCTGATGAGAAGAGGTGTAATAAGTGTCGTTCGTGGCTCGGATCATTGCAGTATGAATTTGCAAGTAGTGGAGTTGTCCAAACTTCGCTGTTTAGTAACGGTAAAAAGTCTGCTATTATTGTTAGCTCGCAAAGCCCAAATCCTAGCACTTCTGAGCCGAAGATCAAACTCGGCTGGGGTGCTTTTATGGATCGTTCGGAGAGCAACGCAATCAAGGGTGGAGTTGCTCATACTTATTACACTCGTGCGTGGAATTATAAAACGGAGGTTGAAATTACGTGGACCTATCGAATGATGCTTAAATGCCCGAAATGTGGATATATGTGGGAGTATAGTACTACGCAAACAGAGCAAGTTCCAGGACCAATACAATTTGTGGTTTATGAGGATGATACTAGTCGATGGGTAGATAGAACAACTACTCGGATTATTCGTAAATCTGATGGAACTGTAGTGCACGAGGATACCGAGGAGAAAAATCGTTCAAACACTAGTAGTAGAGTTCGATATAGAAAAACGGATGTAGATAGGTATAATATATATTTGAGACGCTATCTCAATGGAGATAAGGGTGCTCTGCGTGAGTATGAAAATACCTATTTCGGAGAGTATTGGGGACAGTAATAGTTTTAGGAAATGGCATTTCTTCCAACCACTATAAAAGAGGTGCGGGCCTTGGGGTGGGATTACTTGGATGTAATCCTATTTACGGCCGATGCATATATCGACCATCCGTCGTTTGGAGCGGCTGTCGTAGGTCGTCTATTGGAGGCCGAGGGCTATCGCGTGGCCATCGTGCCGCAACCTAATTGGCGTGACGATTTGCGTGATTTTACCAAGCTGGGCGCGCCGCGCCTGTTCTTTGGTGTGTCGGGAGGTTCGATGGATTCGATGGTCAACCACTATACGGCAAATCTGCGTCTGCGTAGCAACGATGCCTATACGCCCGGTGGCAAGGCCGGCTTCCGCCCCGATTATGCCGTAACGGTGTATAGCCGCATATTGAAAAAACTCTATCCTCACGTGCCTGTGGTAATTGGTGGTATTGAGGCATCGCTGCGTCGCCTGACACATTACGACTATTGGAGCAATAGCCTAAAGCCATCTGTCTTGGTCGATAGCGGAGCCGATTTGCTTATATATGGCATGGGCGAGAGGGTAGTGCAGCAGGTGGCACGCGCAATGCGTAATGGTTACAATGCCAAGTTGCTTCGCAAGATACGTCAGGTGGCGTTTGTTGCCGATAAAGACTATGTCGAGCGTCTGGATGCCGATACTACTCTGCGTCTTGCATCCTACGAGGAGTGCTGCCGCGATAAGCGAGCCTTTGGCCGTAACTTCGTGCAGGAGGAGACGTTGAGCAACGTAATGGAGCCCGATGTGACTCTTGTCGAGCCTGTGGGCGATAAATATATTGTCGTTACACCACCCAACACAACGCTCTCGACCGAGGAGCTGGACCACTCGTTCGACTTGCCGTATGAGCGTTCGCCTCATCCGCGCTATCGTGGCAAGGGCGACATTCCGGCGTGGGAGATGATCAAGTACTCGATAAATATCCATCGCGGATGCTTCGGTGGCTGTGCGTTCTGTACTATTTCGGCACATCAGGGTAAATTTATCAATTCGCGTAGCGAGAGGTCGATTCTGGCAGAGGTCGAGAAGGTCGTGGCGATGCCCGACTTTAAGGGCTACCTGTCGGACGTGGGTGCTCCGTCGGCTAATATGTATGGTATGGGAGGCAAGAATAAGGATGCTTGCCGCAAGTGTCGTCGCCCGTCATGCCTGCATCCTAAGATGTGTCCCAACTTGGATAATTCGCACGCGCGATTGCTCGATCTGTATGCGAAGATTCGCGGTGTTAAGGGTATTAAAAAGGCATTTATCGGCAGTGGTATCCGCTACGACTTGTTCGATGATTCGCCATATCTGGAAACTGTCATCAAGCATCATACTTCGGGCCGACTGAAGGTCGCACCCGAGCATACCGAAGAGCATGTGCTGAATGCTATGCGTAAACCTCCGTTCGCGTTGTTCGAGAAACTGAATCGCGATTTCCACAGAATATGCGACGAAAATGGCTTGCGTTATCAGCTTATACCCTATTTCATATCGTCGCACCCAGCGTGCCGCGAGTGCGATATGAAGGCTCTGGCAGAGAAGGTGCTTGGCCGCCTGCACTTTGACTTGGAGCAGGTGCAGGATCTTACGCCTACGCCTATGACGCTATCGTCGGTGATGTTCTATACGGGCGAGAATCCCTATACGGGCGAGAAGGTCTTTGTGGCACGTTCGCAGGATGATAAGCGTCGGCAGAAATCATACTTCTTCCGCGACGATCGTGTGCAACGTGCAGCGAAACGAGCAACGTATGGTAGTCGTCAGACGAAAAAGAAATCGGTTTAACAAACTCTCCCTTTGCAAATACAATCGCTATAAGCTATATTTTGTCAAACCCTTTAGTAAACTTAATCCAATAATATTTCAGCGGATTGGTATATTTAAGTTGTTTCCACGGACGGCTGGCGTGGGGACGATGTATGACTGGCAGATTACAGAACAGATAGTTCTTAAAACCAATCTTTAGTGCCATCTGCGAGATGGTAACATCGAACCAGTGTTTATCGGGATTCAGTTGCTCGAAGTCGTAGGCCTTCAGGAACTTATTGGTTAAAAGCGAGCAACAGAAGCTGCAATGTTTCTTCACGCACCACACCTCGCCCTCGTGGCCCTTGGCATAGCAATAGGGGTAGTTGATAACACCCTCGTCGTTGACCGTCACCGAGGCGGCAATCGCGCAATCCTCACGCTCGGCAGCGCCATCGACCAACCCCTGCAGAGTACCCTTATCGACAACGACATCCGACTCAACCAACAACATATCGGCATCCGCCTCGATAGCCAGCTTCTGACAACGACGCAACACCAACAGATAGTTTGGTGACGGATGGTCGGTCAGGTCGCGAAGATTGACCAGCTCAAAGCCCAGCTCCTTGGAGTATTTTTCCAGCAATGCGGTATTTTCATCGGTGCTGAAATCGTTATATATCGTATAGGTGTAAGGAACTTTTATATCCGATGCAAGCACGGCTTTTACCGTTTCCAAAGTCGATTCTATGGAATCTTTAACGGGGGTAATTATATGCAGATGTTTCATATCGCACGTAAACAACAATTTATTGTTGGTAATTACATTAAAATCTGTTATCTTTGCTTTGTAACTTGAACGCAAAAGTAATGAATATTTCGCAAAGAGCAATATACAGCGTGATTTTCCTTCTCCTGATGGGCATTACAACCCTTCAGGCGCAGAGTCGTCAGACGTGCGAGGAGTATATAGCACGCTATAAGCATATCGCCATCGACCACATGGAGCGTTACGGCATTCCGGCCAGCATCACCATGGCACAGGGCATTTTGGAGTCGGATAGCGGCAATAGCCGTTTGGCAAAGAGTTCGAACAACCACTTCGGCATAAAGTGTAAGAAAGATTGGACGGGCGACCGCGTATATCACGACGACGATGCCAAAGGCGAGTGCTTCCGTGCCTACGACTCGGTAGAGGAGTCGTATCAGGATCATGCCGACTTCCTCGACCAATCACCGCGCTACGATTCGCTGTTTGCCTACTCGGCGACAGACTATCGCAGTTGGGCGCGCGGTCTGAAGGCTGCCGGCTACGCCACAGCACCCGACTATGCACAACGACTGACAAAGATTATCGAGGATAATCAGCTCTACCTACTCGATCGCGATGGCGGTGCCGACCTCTATGCCGAGCATCTGAAAGCCGAGCAGGGGCTTACAGCTGAGTTTGCCGACAACAGCAGCGTAAATACACCCACAGCTATCGAGGGCGGCCTTAATCCCAACAACTATCGCGTTGCCGAGAAGATGTATAACGGTTACAGCGTCTATTCCAACAACAGAACGCACTACGTCATAGCTCGCAATGGCGATACATTCAAGCAGATCGCCACAACCTTCGGCCTTACCGAGCGCACGCTGCGCAAATACAACGAGATTGACAAAAACTCAACGGCCGAGCCTATTCAGGGCGAACCGATATATATCGAGCGTAAGCAGGCACGCTGGATGGGTAATGCGCGCCGCCATACTGTCCGTCAGGACGAGACTCTGCTCTCGCTGTCACAGGAGTATGGCATACGCCTGAAGAAGTTGGCTACGATGAATAAACTTAAGCCTCAAGACTCGCTGCACGCAGGTCAGGAGATTCGATTGAAATAGCGTAAAACACTACTATATGGAGAACACTTCGATGCGAGAAAAGATTCTCGCCACGATTATCAACAAGTCGACGCTTAAGCAGCAGATTTTCGACAACACCTTTACAACGTTCAACGAGCTGAAAGATGTCCTATTCGAGATAGCTTCGGAGTTGGACGACGAATTGGACGGCAAACTCGACAAACGCGTCCGCATAGAGTATCGCGACCGCGGCAAGTTCGAGGCCCAATTGCAGATTGCCAGTGACCTATTGATCTTCCAGATGCATACCGACATCTTCGAATTCGAGGATAAGCACAACATCTGGCAGAATGAGTATGTGAAGGATAACCGCGACAACTCATATTGCGGTGTGATTAACATCTACAACTTCCTCTCCGACTCATTCAAGTTCAACCGTAATGCCGACGAGGGTTATCTTATCGGCCGCATATTCATCAACCGCGAAAAACGCTTCTTCGTCGAGGGTAAGCGTCAGACGTTAATTCGTCCTGCAGAGTTTGGTTCGGAGTGCATTTCGCGCGAGGCGCTTATAGCAATTATGGAGTCTGCAATATGCTATGCTGTGAATTTCGACCTTCTGATGCCCACCTACGAGGATCGCAAGCGCGTTACGGTCGATCAGTTCAACACCAAGATGGACAATTCGAAATTCGTGACGGGTAAGCGTCTGGGCTACGACTTCAACATCGACGATATTTAATACACGAAAAGAGAACGAAAAAATATTAAACCAAACATTATAGAGATGATTAAATCGTTATTAAAATTTGCTATTGCCGCCATCGCCATAACATCGGCCAGCGCGGCATTCTCACAGAAAACTTTTGCCGAGTTGCAGGATATCAACCGCCTGAATCAGGGCGTTTGGGGATTGCGTTCGATGCAGGACGGCGAGCACTACACGGTAAGTAGCCGCGGTGCTATCGTTCGCCACAGCTATGCTGACGAGGCAGTTTGCGACACCATCTACAAGGGCCGCTTTGCGACCTATCAGTTCTCGCCCGACGAGGGTATGATTATCTTGGGTAACAACTATCGCTCGGTATATCGTCACTCGGCTTATGTCGATTACGAAATCGTAAATACGGCCGATGGCAAGAGTGTTGCAACACTTAATGATGTTCGCGACCTCACACTCTCTCCCGACTCGAAGTTGGTTGCCTTTGCAAAAGACAACAACCTCTATGTAGGCGAGTTGGGCAAGGAGCCCGTTGCCATCACATCGGATGGAGAGTGGAATCACATCATCAACGGTACTGCCGACTGGGTATATGAGGAGGAGTTGGGCTTTACGCAGGGTTACGCCTTCTCGCCCGACTCAAAGCAGATTGCCTATATGCGTTTTGATGAGAGTCAGGTACCTTTGTTCGAGATGATGATGTTCAACGGCACGCTCTACAACAAACCCTATACATTTAAGTATCCCAAGGCCGGCGACGCTAACTCAATCGTCGAGGTGTGGGTTTACGATATTGCAACAGGCAAGAAGAGCAAGATCGACGTTGGTCCCAACCCCGACCAGTATATCTCGTCAATCGGCTGGACTCCCGCCGGTGAGCTCTACTTCTCACGTCTGAACCGCAAGCAGAACCACTTGGACGTTGTTGTTTGCCACGCCGATGGCTCACAGTCAACAATTTATGACGAGAAATCGCCAATCTACGTTGAGCGTACATCAGACATCATCCGCTTTATCGACGAGGATCGTTTCATCGTAACAAGCGAGACGCGCACAGGCTGGAATCACATCTATCTTTACTCTATGGAGAAGGGCTTTATTGCTCCTATCACATCGGGCGAATGGGAGGTAACACAGATTGTGGAGACTACCGACAAGTTGATCTACTATATGTCAACCGAGTCATCTCCGCTGCGTCGTAACCTCTACTCTATCGACTATAAGGGTAAGAAGAAGCAGCGTCTGACAGCATTGGAAGGCACATACTCAATCTCACCGAGCAGCGGTATGAAGTACTACATCTCGACATTCTCTTCAGCAAACTCACCTCGCACCGTCGAGATTTGCAACAGCAAGGGTGAGAGCATCCGCACACTCGTCGAGAACAAGGAGTTGGCCGAGAAGATGGCTTCGCTGCCCCAGAAGGAGTTCTTCACATTCACCTCGGAGCGTGGCGACAAGCTCAACGCCTACTTCATCAAGCCCGTTGATTTCGATGCTACGAAGAAGTATCCCGTATTGATGACTCAGTATTCTGGCCCGGGCTCACAGTCGGTTAGCGACAACTTCGGTATGGGCTGGGAGTATGTTATGGCAGCTAATGGCTACATCGTAGCTTGTGTCGATGGTCGTGGTACAGGTTATATGGGCGAACACTTCAAGAAGCAGACCTATGGTCAGTTGGGTAAGTTGGAGGTTGAGGATCAGCTCTCATTTGCCCGTTGGTTGGGTGAGCAGTCTTATATCGATGCCGAGCGCATTGGTATCTATGGCTGGTCATTCGGTGGTTTTATGGCATTGGGTTGCGCATTGAAGGGTGACGGCATCTTCAAGATGTCGATTGCAGTAGCTCCCGTAACCTCTTGGCGTTACTACGACACCATCTATACCGAGATCTACAATGACCTACCGCAGGACAACCCCGCAGGTTATGACGATAACTCGCCTATCAACTTCGCCGATCGCTTGAGCGACCGCACACAGTTGCTTATCATCCACGGCTCGGCCGATGATAACGTACACGTACAGAACGCAATGGAGATGTGCCACGCACTGAACCGCGCAGGCAAGATGTACGATATGATGATCTATCCCGACCAGAACCACTCGATGTATCCCAACTATAATGTACACATCCGCAACAAGATGATAAAGTACACGTTGGAGAACTTGTAGCAGAGTCACACCAAAAAAGAATCCGCCTCAAACCGATGGTTTGGGGCGGATTCTTTTATTACAGCAAACGGCATCAGCCGTTAATCAGCTTCTCAACATTAATCAATCTCTTCGGCCGTCAGATGCGTAATCTTTCCGTCACGCATTACGACCAACTCTCCATCCTCGCGTTTAACTCGCTCCTTCAAACGTTGCTGAGCCAAAAGGATTCCGGCGTCGATTTTCTCCTGCATCTGCTCTAATTCGACCTCGCTCATATTATTTTGTTCTACATTTTGCATATTTTACGGTATGATAACGAATCTACAACCTCCCTTATTTCATCCTTGGTGCCATAAGCTATCTTTTTCACACCTTCAACCGAGCTATTGTCATAAATTACCCAGTAGTCGCACAACGAAGTATAGAGCGATGTAAGATATCGCATACCTCGGTAATAGCGACGACGCACCACCTCGGGCGGAACGTTATGACCTCCTTCAGCCACACGACGAGCCACACGCTCGACAGCTTGATCGGGCGAGGGCAACCAGAAGTAGAGCAACGACACAAAGTATCCTCGCTCCTGCGCCATACGGATAAAACGGGTATAATAACGTGTAGCAAGCGTGGTTTCGAAGGCGAAGTCGGCATTCTCCGACATCAGGACATCCATACGTTTACGCATCAAACGGCCAGCCTCGATCGATACACTTGCGGGATTGAAGGGCGAAAGGCCTCGCGCAATCTCGTCGGCATTGACGAAATCGTGACACTCCAACATCTCGGGAAGCACAGCATAAGAGGCTGTCGTCTTTCCCGCACCGTTGCATCCGGCTATGATATAGAGTTTAGGCATAACGCTAACAAATTATAATTATGCAAAGTTAACAATAAATCTTTTATTTTCCAAACATATATGCAACATCATACGCAGGCATCGTATTTGCAGATAATGAGAATGTGCCGAATGCGACCAATTTTTAATCAAAAATTTACAAAGTATGTTGCTTTTAATAAATATTCTACAATTCGTTATGATTACAACAAGTACGACCAATCAATTCGAGCTTCCGCCACTACCTTACGACATTGCGGCACTCGAGCCACACATCTCGGAGCAGACTCTCCGCTACCACCACGGCAAACATCTTGCCGCTTATGTAAAACGCTTAAACGAGCTAATAATAGGTACTCGTTTCGAGGGGATGCCGCTCGAAGAGATTGTATGTCAATCAGATGGCACACTCTTCAACAACGCTGCACAAGCGTGGACTCACAAATTCTACTTCGATCAATTTTCACCCAGACCGACCACACAGCCCTCGGGAGCTTTGAAGGAGGCTATCGACGAGCATTATGGTGGCATCGAGCAGCTAAAGGAGAGTCTGAATAGCGAGGCGTTGGCACTTTTCGGCTCGGGATGGGTATGGCTCGCCGCAGACGATGATGGGAACCTGTCGATTGTCAGCACCGCAAATGCCGGCACTCCGCTTACCGAGGGGTTGCATCCGTTGCTTGCGATAGACGTTTGGGAGCACGCCTACTACATCGACCATCGCAACGCGCGAGCAGGCGGCATAAAGTCATTTTGGGCTGTCCTCGATTGGGATATTATCAGCCAACGATACAACAACCAATAGTGACAAATAGAGAGTGTTCTATTTTATAGGATATATCTCGTAAGAAAGGATGATACCAATTACAGAATGTTATCATTTTTACAACTCCAGCAACCCTTCGGGGAGTATCATCTTGATGGTCTCTTTGTCGAAGTCGATGCCTGCAATAAACTCCTCGGCAGCGGGAATCAGGCGTTCGCCCTCGCCAAAATCTACACCAAACAGCGGGTTGTGTTCGCTGTCGTAGTAATCGACAATCTCGCCCTTGAGTTTTCCGGCACGCACTTTGAAGCCAATCAGATCCTCCATAAAGAATTCGTCGCCATCCTCCTCTTCGTCGATAATCATAAACAATTCCTTGCCGACAAGCTCCTCGGCACGGCGCGGAGTATCGAAGTCAGCAAACTGGACCTTCGCGCCCGAAACACCTCGTCGCTCGAACTTATCGCACCACAGGGGTACCTCCAGCGAGTCAATCTCAACCATCAAAGGCTCCGATGCGGGGTCGAAATCCTCGGGAAAGGTGTTGTATAGTGTGATTGATAGGCCTCCTTTGTCGGCCTCGCCGAATAGTCGGCCAATGCGTGCTACGGTCACTTTTTCCATAATGAACAGCTTGTTTATCCTTACAAAAGAAGGCTGCCCTATGGACAGCCTTCCACTCTTTTAAGAAGCGGTGAGTGATTACTCCTCAGCAGCTACCTCAGTAGCCTCTGCCTGCTCTGCAGCAGCCTCGGCAGCGGCAGCCTCAGCAGCAGCCTTCTTCTCAGCGATGGCAGCAGCACGCTCCTCCTTCACCTTTGTCTCCTGTGCCAAAGCGGCCTTCTCAGCAGACTTAGCGTCAGCAGCGAGCTTGTTCACCTTAGCGGCGATCTTGCCCTCCTTCTCACCGAGCCACTTGTTGAACTTAGCCTCAGCGTCGCTCTCAGAGAACGCGCCCTTAGCTACACCGCCCAACAGGTGCTTCTTGTATAATACACCCTTGTACGAGAGAATTGCTCGACAAGTATCGGTAGGTTGTGCGCCCTTGAGTAACCAATCCAAAGCTCGGTCGAACTTCAAATCA
>JAGBIR010000043.1 GCA_017934845.1 Alistipes sp.
CGAAGTGCTGCCAATGAGTTTTGTGCCGAACCCTCGGTATCCCAATCACCACGATGGGCAATCACACGAGTACCAACCGGCTCGGGTGGTGTAGCAGTACCGAAAAAGTAATACATCGAGCCAAACAGAGCTACGAGCAAAAGTACATAGACTGAAATCTTACCAAACGACATAATTAAACATTTATTCAGTTTTTTCATCCAATTCATTAATCTTCTCGCCAACGATACGAGCTGCCGTTGCGACATACTCTACGCATGGGCGACGACGATAATACTCCTCAGTACGGACTGATGGCGTAGGGTCGTCTTTTCGTTGTGCAAGACCCAAAAGCTCGCGGCAGACTATCGCTCCGTTCTCCTCGCGAAAACGCTCGGCCAAAGCTTGTACTGTCGAGTAGCAGAGTTTTTTATTTGCATTATCGTTGGGGTAGGTATTGGGGGCGATATATCCTGCGCACATAGTCATTCCACTAACAGCACCGCACACCTCGCGTAAGCGTCCCATGCCGCCACCAAATGGAGCAGAGATTGTTGCAGCTGTCTGCTCATCCATATCGGCCATGTCGCGATAGGCTATAAATACCGATTGTGCGCAGTTATAGCCCGATGTAAATAGCTCTCGCGCACGCGCCACGCGCTCTTCAATGTTTACTTTCATAGTCAAAATGGTTAATACGAGTGCAAATTTAGCTTTTTACATCCGAATTATTGCAATAAATCTTTATCTTTGTAAGTAGAGTGGCGTATTTTTTTTGCGCGAATAATTGAAGGAAATAAAATTTTAAGAGATATGAAAAGATTATTGAAAATATTGTCAGTATTGATAGTATCAATGGTATTGCTGCTTGCCGTTTTGCCAATGGCGTTTAAGGGGAAAATTGAGTCTATTGTTAAGCAGGAGGGTAATAAGATGCTCAACGCGCAATTTGATTTTGAGTCGTTGGATATCAGCCTTTTGCGCCATTTCCCGCAGGCTTCGGTGTCGTTGAAGGACTTTTGGATGAAGGGCGTCGGGGAGTTTGAGAACGATACGCTGGTCTATGCTGGCGAGTTGACGGCTGCCGTTAATGTTATGTCGATATTTGGTGACGAGGGTTTTGAACTGTCGAAAATTATTGTCGATGATACCCGTTTACACACAATTGTCTTGGAAGACGGTACGCCTAATTGGGATGTATTAAAGCCTTCAGAGCCGACCGAAAACATAGAGGAGGCACCAGCCGAGGAGGATGCAGACTCGTCATTTAAGTTGCAGTTGAAGAAATTGAGTGTAAATAACTTGAATCTTATTTACGATGACCGTCAGGGCGGAATGTATGCCCAGATTGTCGATTTTGACGCTTCGTGTGCCGGAAATTTTGCAAGCGATAACACTACTTTGCGCCTTGCTGCCAATACTCCGTCGTTGACGTTCCGTATGGGCGGTGTTCCATTTCTGAGTGGTGCAGAGATTGAGGCCGATATGGCTGTTGCAGCAGATTTTGTGAATAATAAATTTACGCTCAACAAAAATACGCTGCGCCTAAATGCAATAAAGGCGGCTATCGATGGTTGGGTAGCTCTTCAGGGGGATGGCGTAGATATGGATCTTAAGCTCAACTCCAACGAGATTGGCTTCAAGGAGATATTGTCGCTTATTCCAGCAATCTATGCAAAGGATTTTGCAGGTCTGCGTACTGATGGCATAGCGACACTTTCGGCGTGGGCAAAGGGCAAGATGCAGGGCGATGTGATGCCCGCGTTTGAGGCTAATTTGGAGGTTAAGAATGCAATGTTCCGCTATCCTTCGTTGCCCGCAGGTGTCGATGCGATAAATATTGCCGCTACGGTGAAGAATCCGGGTGCGACACTCGATTCAACGACTGTAAATATTACTCCGTTTAATTTTACTCTTGCCGGTAATCCATTTGCTATTACGGCTCAAATCGCAACACCAATTAGTGATTTAAGTTTCAACGTAATGGCGAAAGGTAAACTCGATTTGGGTAAGATTAAGGATGTATATCCCATCGAGGATATGAATCTTAATGGTGTGGTGAATGCCGATCTTTCGCTCAATGGCAAGATGTCGTATATCGAGCAATCGCAGTTCGATCGTGTGCAGGCAGAGGGTAGTGTGAAGCTAAATGATATGACTCTGCAGTTGCAGGATATTCCCAATGTACTTATAAAGGAGTCTGTATTGTCGTTCAGTCCGCGCTATGTGGAGTTAAGTCAGACGACGATAAACGTTGGCGAGAATGATATTACACTCGACAGCCGTTTTGAGAATTATCTCGGTTTTGTATTTAAGGGTTCAACACTCAAAGGCTCGCTCAATGTAAGTAGCCGACATCTAAATCTGAATGACTTTATGAGCGAAGATAATGAGCCACAATCAGCGCAGGATACTGCACCCGAAGAGCAGGTGGCTGCAACGTCTGACGAGGTGTTGCGTGTGCCTTCGAATATTGATTTTACGATGAAAACTTCTTTTTCTGAGGTGTTGTTCGAAAAGATGACATTCCGCGATTTTAATGGCCTTGTAACAATCAAAGATGGCAAATTCGATATGCAGAACGTGTCGTTAAATACTATGGATGGCTCGGTTGTAGTGAATGGTTATTATGCAACACCTGATGACGGACACCCATCGCTGAATGCCGATTTCAGATTGCAGGAGATTGGTTTTGCCAAGGCTTATGACGAACTTTATGTCATTCGACAGCTGGCTCCGATATTCTCTGGCTTGACTGGTCACTTCTCGGGTACAATTAAAATCGATTCACAACTCGATAGCGATATGCACCCCGTGTTGAATACGTTGAATGCTTATGGCTC
>JAGBIR010000044.1 GCA_017934845.1 Alistipes sp.
GCACCCTTACCACCGAGCAACTCTCTCATTTTACCATTACCCTCGGCCAACTTGTTACCGAAGGTGTAGACGCGTTTTACATCTGCCATAATAGTTGGTTTGTTTTTAAATTTATTAGATAATTTATATATTTTGTTACTTAATTTTATTAAATCGCATAATCAACCTACAAATATACATTTTTTTCTTTAATTGACAAAGAATTAGTCGAAATAAGTACACACATATTGAGCCAATCCCTCTTGGCACAGATATTTTGGTCTGTTTGGAAGGGGGAATGAGCGGAAATTGAATTCAAAATGCAAAATTCAGAATTCAAAATTAGGGCTTTCGCACTGGTACTAGTTATACCCCTCTGTCACTAAAGTAACATCTCCCCTACATTAGGGGCGAAATCATATTACCTACCCACGATTTTTGGGGTAGCAAAGGAAAAACTCTCCCCCTAAAATAGGGGGAGTACCCGTTAGGGGGAGGGGGTATGATAATTTTGAATTTTAACATCGGTAGAGATTCTACTCCTCTCTTTCGTTCGGCATTACATCCATTACTCGACATCAAACTCAAACACCAAAGGCTTGCCTGTACCGCGCACCTCATACTTCTGATCGGCATACACCGTTGCCATAGTGTTGAGCGGAATCTCAACCTCCAAGCGGATATGGTCGCCCTTGCGTTGCCACTTCGACGAGATATAACCACTCACCGAACGATAGCTCGCCTCGGCCCACTCCAAGCCCTCGGGGAAGGCAGGGCGTATGATGGTATGGCGGAAGCCGGGCTTCATAGGGTTATAACGGATACCGGCAATGTGGCTGTGCATCCACGCCGCAATATCACCAAAGAACACGTGGTTTGCCGACGAGTCGCGGAACGTATCGCGAATGGCCCAAGTCTCGAGCGGTGTTGTAAAGCCGCTCACAATCCAGTTACCCCACGAGGGTCGCTCTGTTTGTGTGGCAAGTTTATAGGCCGTATCGACATAGCCGTAGTCAACCAGCTGGCGCAACGTATATTTACTTCCCAGCAAGCCAAAATCGCACTTATAGCCACTCTCGACGACCGCTTCGTTCAAGCGCGCCGCAACCTTCTCCTCCAAGCCATCGGCCACAAAGCCTAACGCCAGCGGCAGGGCCTGCGCCGTAATCTTGCCAATGGAGTAGGTACCCGTCTGCTTGTCGAGGAACTTATCGTTTATGTAACGTTTCAGCATCTCGGCCTTCTTGCCATACTTGCGGGCATCCTCCATATTACCAAGTATAGATGCAAAGCGCGACATGATTTTATTGTCATAGTAGTAGAACGCCGCAGCTGTATAATCATTAGGGGTCTGCGTCTGCCAGAAGCACCAGTCACTCAAGCCATAGGCCACAACGCCCTCTTCGTTCTCGCGGCCCTTGAGGTATTCAAGGTAACGCTCGCAGGTTGAATAGATCTTGCGAATTGCGCAGTCATCGCCATAATAGTTGTAGATAGCCTCGGGGATGATAAACATTACAGCATCCCACACAGGGCCAATCCAGTCGGCATAGCCCCACGCCGTACCCGGAATAACACCCGAGATGGAGCCATCCTCGCGCTGGTTATCGACAATATCGTCAATCCACTTCTCGTAGAGCAGAATAGCATCGTAGTTGGTAAGGGCAATATCGATGCTGATATGGGCATCGGCCGTCCAGCCATTCTTCTCGCGCTGAGGGCAGTCGGTAGGAATACCGTGCAGGTTGCTCAGGTAAGAGCGACGCACAGCACGCCACAGCTTGTTCCACATCTCGTTCGACGAGCTAAAATGCCCTATTGACTCGACATCGGTATGGAAAAAGTGCGCCACAAGGCTACTCTGATCCAGCTCGACGGGTCTGTCGGCACGCACCGTAACATACTGGAAGCCATTGTAGTGGAAGCGGGGAGTAAACTCCTCATACTCGTCGCCGCCCTTCAGCGTATAGACATCGGTCTGGAATACGGCATCGCCTACGGGGTGGGCATAGATTGCAATGTTTGCCATCTCGACACTACCATCCTTTCGCAACAGCTCACCATGCTCCATCGTTATGCGAGTACCCGCCTCGCCCTTAATCTTCAACGTACATACACCCGCCATATTCTCGGCAAACGAGAAGACATACTCCCTGTCGGAACGCTTATCAACCTTCACCGGATGGCATACCTCCGATGTGCGTATCGGGGGCATCTGCTGCGCCAGCAACATATCGGAAGGAGCTGCAACCTCCATAGCCGAAGCATAGGCCGAATCGTCGAATGAAGGCTCATCCCAGCCCTCGACCTCGAGGCGTGCATCGACAACATCGCCTGCATAGATGACGTTGCCCACGACCTCGCCCGTAGTGGTTTTCCAGCTATTGTCCGACACAACAATCTGCTTATTACCGTCCTTATACTCGATATGAAGCTCGCAAATCATACGCGGGCGATTGCGCCACGGTGCGCTCTCATACTGCCAGACGGTCATTCCCGTATATTCGTTATAGAAGCCATTGCCAAGCGTAGAGCTAATGACATTACGGCCCTCGCGCAGATGGTTTGTAACGTCGTAGGCCATATAGAGGTTACGTTTATCGTACTGCGTAAAGCCCGGCGAGAGCCAATCGTCGGTCACCTTGCGGCCGTTAATCTTGGCTTCGTAGTAGCCCGCTGCACTTATATATAGCGAAGCACGCACCACATCATCGCCCACGTCGAAGCTCTTGCGGAGCATAGGTGCCGCGTGATGGTTCTTATCGAAAGAGTCGGTAATCCACTTTGCCGTCCACTCCTCGCCGTGAATCTTTGCCGTTGAGAACCACGCCACGTCGGAGCGCATAATCTCCATTCCTATGCCGTTATAGAGCCTTACCTGCCAGCAGTAGCGGCTATGGGGTTTGAGCGCAGAGGTTAACATATCGATACGCGAATAGGGGGTATTCACTCGCCCACTCATCGCCACGCAGTCGTACTCCGAGCGCAGAGCCTGCTCGCTTTGGGCAATACGCACCTCGGCGGTTAGCTGTTCGAAGCCTCGCTGATTTGCACCCGCAGCATAGGCCCACGTAAAGCGTATCTTACTCTGGTCGATAGCCAGCGGCTCGGTGGCGTACTCGCACTTCATATCGACAATTAGTGCTGCGCCACGTCTTTCACGTGCCGACACCGTTACAATCGAGCTGGCAAGCAGGACGATACACAATATAAAACGTATTAGGTTACAAATCGAAAAATGAGATTTCATAGCTTCACTTTTTAGTTGATTTAGGACTCATAGGAGCCTGCCGCACAGGGCATAATTCCGACTTAAATGCAAATATACGAAAAAAACTGCAAATAAACGCACTCAAGCCACACAAAAACGCAGTCACTTTTAACGGGTGCGAAAGTTGAGATTGTCGATGCGAAGGCTGTCATTCCATCTCTACAGAGTTAAAATTCAAAATTAAGAATTCAAGGCTGCGAGTAAGCGAGGGCAGAGTGAACTTGTTCGCTATGCCGAGCGAGAGCAGACAAGGGAAGCCCTTGTGGCTTGCCAAAATTCAAAGCTAACATACCCCCTCCCCCTAAAGGGTACTCCCCCTATCTTAAGGGGAGAGTTAATAAACTTCGCCCCTAATATAGGGGAGATGTCCGCAGGACAGAGGGGTATAACTATTACCACCCCGCAGACTGTCATTACCGCTGCGTAAGCGTCATTCCACATTAGCACAACGTATTGATTTACAAACACCA
This sequence comes from Alistipes sp., assembly GCA_017934845.1. GTDB lineage: Bacteria > Bacteroidota > Bacteroidia > Bacteroidales > Rikenellaceae > Alistipes. Next base: position 3,721 of record JAGBIR010000044.1, read on the forward strand.
ACAACATAGCCTTGTGCTAATGAATGGAATCTACCTTTGGGAATTACTACCTTGCAAGTACGGACTTGGTAGCGAGGTTAAAGTAAGCGGTAGATGCCAGTCAATTGGGTAAGGGTAGGTAACACGTACTTATTAACCAATACTTTACCCAATTGTGGCATGACGATATTTATTGCCGTCATTTCCGCTATAATGCTTCAGGAAACGGTCGTTACGACCGCGTCATTATGCTTCAGGAAACAGCCGTTACGGCTGCCGGCACAAAAAAGCGGCCAAGCCCAATGCCTGACCGCTCGATAGCTTACACTACGAGGCACTACTCCTTAACAGCGTGCTTGTAACCCTGAATCTTGTTCCAGTCGCCACGAGTAAAGTCGGGGAACTTAACCGGCATACTGTTGTGGTTAGCCGATGTAGCCGACAACTCGCCGATGCAAGACCACTCGGCTGCGTCGTAAACATCCTGATCCAAAGGCAGACCATTCTGCAAGCAGTAAAACAAACGGAAGTCCAGAACGAAGTCCATACCGCCGTGGCCACCTACCTGACGAGCCTTCTCCTCAATCTCGCGGTGGATGGGGTGCTTGTAATACTCCATAGTAGCATCGTAAAGCTCCTTGGGCATAAAGCCGTGAGCGTTGGTGTTAGGAGCATCGGGGTGAACGTCAGCAGAGAGCTGGCCCGGAGCAAATGTCAAACCAGAGATAGGATACTTGTTTGCGAAGCCCTTTGAACCTGTAATCTGATACAAGCGGTTGTAGGGACGCGGAGTATATACGTTGTGCTGAATCTCGATAGTCTGACCCAACTCGGTACGAATCAAGGTGTGAGTGTGGTCGCCATTAGCGAACTCGGTTGAGCCCATCTTCTTCTGGGCGCACTCCAAACCTACTACCGACTTGGTATCCATACATACGAGGTAGTTCATACGGTTACCACGGTGGATATTCAATACCTGGCATACGGGGCCGAGGCCGTGTGTAGCATAAACATCACCACGATGCTTCTGGTTGTAGTCCAAACGCCAGTTATCGTAGTAAACATCCCAGAAATCGGCCAAGTTGTGGATGTAGGCTCCCTCAACGTGCAACACCTCGCCAAAGAGGTTGTGCTGGGCCATATTCAAAGCTGTAAGCTCGAAGAAGTCGTAGCAGCAGTTCTCCAACATCATGCAGTGGCGACGTGTACGCTCCGATGTATCAACCAACTGCCAGCACTCCTCGACACTTGTAGCGGCGGGAACCTCGATAGCAACGTGCTTACCGTGCTCCATAGCATACAAAGCGATGGGTACGTGGTTAACCCAGTCGGTGCAGATGTAGATAAGGTCAACATCCTCACGCTCGCACAATGCCTTGTAACCCTCGCGGCCTGTATAGCCCTCGGCACGAGGCATACCAGCCTTCTCCAAGATACCCTGCGACTTCTCGACACGGTCGGGCTCGATATCGCACAAACCCTTAATCTCTACACCCTCGATGTGAGTGAAACGCTGTACAGCACCGGGACCACGGCCACCAAGACCGATAAAACCAACGCGTACAACGGGGATAGGATCGGCAGCAAATGCCAACATTGACTCCTGACCCGGGGCGCGCTCGGGCTCGTCGAAGACAATCATACCATCCTTAAACTCATAGTTCTCACCAGAGATCTGGCTACCTCCACAGCAGCAGCTCTGCAATGCGATGCCTGCCAACACGACAGCACACGCAACAAATAATCTTCTTAGTTTCATAGTATGGGTATTAATAAAAATTAGTTCTTCCTACTTTGGGGTAAATATTTTGTTCAAAGATAACTATTATTTTGGTTTTCTGCAAATAATTCGCACCAAATAGCTTTACATAGTCTATCGCATGCGCTTTGTCTTACCCGAAAAGCTCTCACACTCAAGGGCTAAAACAGCCGTACGGTGCTTCGAGCGGGCAATGGCGGCATCGCCCTCGGTGGCATACTTGGGCGAGTATTTTGCTACCAGCGAGCGCAGAGCCTCGACACGCTCATCATCCCCCTCGACAACTCGCACACGGCCCTTGACCACCACAGACTCATACTCCGAGGTAAACTCCTCGGCCACAACCCTTACATCGCCCACGACGCAGAACGTAGCGCGGCAATCGGCCTCGATGGCGCGTAGCTTACGCCCCTGCATAGCCGAGTGGAAGTAGATTGTAGAGCCTCGCAGCACGAAGTTCAGCGGCACACCATAGCCACCCTCCGAAGTTGCAAGGGCAAGGAATCCGTAGGCTGCAGTTTGCAGCAGCTCAATGGCGCGGCACTCCTCGAGCAGGCGATCCTGACGGCGTACCGCAGAGCAGTCGTAGAGCATCGTTAAAGGAGTTTTTTCTTTGAGGGTATAACAATAAAGTCCTTGAGGTAGAATGGCTCAAAATAGGCTATATCCTCCACCTCGCCAGCCTTCAGACGCTCCTCGGCAAGACGTGCCAGACCACGAGCCGAAGGGGTAACATTCACATAGATGGCATCGGGCAGCACCTCGCGGCACTTGGCAGCTCCATTGCCAAAGATAACCATCTTGCGCTCCTTGCGCCACTCCGAGAAGCTCTCCTCGCCGACAACCTCGGCCCTGACGTCGCACTGCGCAACACCCGACGACGAGAATACCTGCGCATAGACCTCCATACGTCGGGCATCGACCATTGGGCATAGCCACTTATCATCGAGCGACTCAACGCCCAGAATACCCGCCTCGAAGTCCTCGCGGGCAACCTCCGTCATAGCGTCCAGCGACCCTACGGCAATGAGCGGAATCTGCAATCCATAGCACAAGCCCTTGGCAAACGACACGCCGATACGCAGGCCCGTATATGAGCCGGGGCCTTTGCCTACGGCCACAGCGTCAAGTTCGTCGGGCATAACATCCATCTCACGCAACAACTCATCAACAAAGACGCCCACCTTCTTGGCGTGGTCACGTCCTTCGGCACTCTCGCGCAGTGATATAAGCTCGCCATCGCGGGCAAGTCCCACCGAGCAGATGTCGGTGCCGGTCTCGATACACAATATTAGTGACATATATTTTTTAATTCAAAATTCTAAATTACGAGGAGTAAATCCTCGTTTCCTCCTCGCGGCTCGGCATAATCCAAGCAAGACTTGGCTTCTGCTCTCGCTCCGCAGCGTCGGTTCAAAATTCATAATTAGTTGCTTACGCGGCGGTAATCTTCAACATAAAATTGTTTGGCTTACGCGGCGGTAATCTTCAATTCAAAATTCACGTCCCGCAGGCTCAATTTTGAATTCCACAATGTCATACCCCCTCCCCTTCGGGACTCCCCCTATCTTAAGGGGAGA